>DCUS01000061.1:5447-16998 GCA_002327885.1 Syntrophaceae bacterium UBA2208 | reverse complement strand
TGTCGAAACACACAGAATTAGATCTTTATGTCTATTTCTAATTCCGCGAATGATCTCCGCATAAATCTCTTTTTTGTAGGTGGGTTCCCCGGTGATAGGGTCTCGAGCATGCAGATGAACCATATTGATCCCCAAATCCGCTACCTCAGAGACCTGATTGACAATTTCGTTCGGAGTGATGGGTATATGGGGAGTTATTTCTTTGGTGGGGATCATTCCCGTAGGCGTGAAATTGAAAATGAACTTTTTGTTTTCCATTTAATCCCTCCAAAACCTAACGATACTTTCTTCTATCAATTTATTTTATCCCCATTGAATTTTTATTATAGCACGAAACTTTCCTTTTTACGTTGGTCAAGGGAAGGCAATTCATTTTATGGTCCTCAGCAGGTTACCAATTTAATAAAAAATATTTTTCTTGTCAATTTTAACTTTTGGCAAGAAATCTTAATTTTTTAAAAGGATTGAAAAATTTTAGGAACTCTGGTAGTTTTGGGGTAAAAAGGAGGTAAAAAGCCGATGATTAAGTTCTTGATGGGAGTGGTCGTTGGCATCCTCATCTTCTTTTTCTTCCTCTATTTCGGGGGCGGTACGGCGATGAAAAAAATCGGCGAAGGTTTAACCGATACGGGAAAGAAAATGGAGTCTTTGGAAAAGGGGCTCAAGAAGGAAAAAGACGAGTTATGGAATGGGATGAAGAGTGGTGTTAAGAAAAAAATTCTGGAAGAGAAGGAGCCTCCGAAGAAGAGTCAATAAGTAATCGAGAAATCATCAAACTCTCCCTCGTAGTCCTCCCAGACGGCACGGACATCAGTGACTCTTGCCCCAGTGGGGCCTCGATGGCACCATTGAATCATCTGATCCACCCGTTCCTGATCACCTTCAAGAACAGCCTCAACACGACCATCTCGGCGGTTTTTCACCCAACCTTTCAATCCAAGTCGAAAGGCCATCTCCTGAGTGTGGTGACGAAAGAATACCCCCTGAACCCTTCCTTCGATGATGACCCTCGCCCTCACCTTTTCCATATGGATTTGATTATTATCATAAGATTTATTTCAAATCAAAGAAAAAACTCTCCTAACGCCTCCTCTATTTTCCAGCCAACCCGCTCAGATGTCCACCGATGATTCTTCCGCACCAATTCTTAACGTTTTCGAAATTAAACTTGAAAAGTCGAATTCGAATCGATTAGAATTTTGTAATCCCCCATCTCCCCTCTTTACTAAAAAGGGGGGATGGGGGAATTAACTAATGGAGTGGTTCATTACAGGAGATGAAGGCACTTTATTTAGGCATTGATCTCGGATCCGTGAGCGCGAATACTGTCATCATGGATCACCATCGGAATGTGCTGGAGGAACATTACACACGCATCAAGGGCCAACCACTGCAGATTGTTCAGAAGGTCTTGGAAGAGATCCTCCAGAGGATTCCCCCTGAGCAATTTCGTTCTATCTCGTTTACCGGGACCGGAGGAAAACTTCTTTCTGAGCTCCTGGGTGGAAATTTCATTAATGAGATTATCGCCCAGGCAAAGGCGGTCCAACATTTCTATCCCCAGGTCAGGACGATCATTGATATTGGAGGAGAGGATTCCAAGCTGGTTCTCATCGAAGAGGAGGGGGGCCACTTTAAGATCAAAGACTTCTCCATGAATACCCTCTGCGCTGCCGGCACGGGATCCTTTCTCGATCAGCAAGCCAGCCGGTTAGGGATGACCATTGAAGAATTTGGCCAACTGGCTCTCAAATCCACCACCCCTCCTCGTATTGCAGGCCGATGCAGCGTCTTCGCTAAATCGGATATGATCCATCTTCAACAAATTGCCACACCGGATTACGACATCGTCGCTGGCCTCTGTTACGCCTTGGCCAGAAATTTCAAGAGTAACATCGGAAAAGGAAAGAGCTTCGTCAAGCCCGTCTCCTTCCAGGGAGGGGTGGCAGCCAATGTGGGAATGCGGAAAGCTTTCTTGGATGTATTAGAACTCTCTGATGGAGAACTTATCGTCCCAAGACATTTTGCTTCAATGGGGGCCATCGGGGCTATCCTGATGGCACAGGAGGATAAGAGGAGCCAGGAGGAATGGATTGGTCTCAGTCGTCTCAATCAATATCTACGGGATCATCGAGAAGAACAGGCTCCGTTAAATCCCCTTTCTCTCTCCCCCCGCCATCTGATCCAGCGAGAGCAATTTGAATTTTCCACCCAGGGCATAGGAGAAGAGAAGATTGGGGCTTATCTGGGATTGGATGTAGGTTCGATCAGCACCAATCTGGTGGTGATTGATAAAGAAAAAAATGTCCTCTCAAAACGCTATCTGATGACAGCCGGTCGGCCGATTGAGGCGGTACGGATTGGGCTTCAGGAGATTGGTGAGGAGATCGGAGATCGGGTAGAGATCAAAGGAGTCGGAACGACCGGTTCCGGTCGCTATCTCACGGCAGATTTTGTGGGGGCCGATCTGGTGCGAAATGAGATTACCGCTCAGGCCACCGCAGCCATCTATATTGATCCCAAAGTGGATACCATTTTTGAGATCGGGGGACAGGATTCAAAATATATCAGCATCGACAACGGAGTCGTGGTTGATTTCGAAATGAATAAGGTCTGCGCCGCCGGGACAGGCTCTTTTCTGGAAGAACAGGCTGAAAAACTGGATGTTTCGATCAAAGGAGAATTTGGGGCCCTTGCCCTCTCTTCCGAAGAGCCGGTGAGGATGGGAGAGCGGTGTACCGTGTTCATCGAATCAGATCTGGTTCATCATCAGCAGAGAGGCGCCCAGAAAGATGACCTCATCGCCGGACTCAGCTACTCCATCGTTCAGAATTATCTCAATCGGGTGGTGGGGGACCGCCGCATCGGGAACCGAATCTTCTTCCAGGGAGGGACGGCCTTCAACAAAGGAGTGGTCGCTGCTTTTGAGAAGGTTCTGGATAAAGAGATCATCGTTCCTGAGAATCATGACGTCACGGGAGCCATCGGTGTTGCCATTCTTGCCATGGAGGAACGGACGTGGGAGCGATCCGGTTTTAAAGGGTTTGACCTGAGTCAACGCCGTTACGAACAGAGTTCGTTTGAATGCAAGGGTTGTCCCAATCTCTGCCTCATTCGAAAAGTGAGTGTGGAAGGAGAGAAACCCCTCTTTTACGGAAGCCGGTGCGAGAAGTACGATGTCATTAAGCGAGCCAAGGGTTCTTCGATTCCAGATCTCTTTGAAGAAAGAGAGAAGATGCTTTTTGCTCCTTATAAAGAAGAGGAGAACCTTCCACCCCATGCTGCGGAGATCGGGATACCCAGGATCCTTTATATCCATGAGATGTTTCCTTTTTGGAGGGCATTTTTCACTGAATTAGGCTACCGGGTCATTCTTTCCGACGCCACGAATAAAGAACTGATTCGAAAAGGCGTAGAGAATGTTGTCTCGGAAACCTGTTTTCCCATTAAAGTGAGTCACGGCCATGTCCTCAACCTTCTGGAGAAAGGGATCAAGAAGATATTTTTGCCGAGTATTGTCAACCTTAAAGCTTCCCATCCTGAGATTCCAAATAGTTCGGCCTGCCCTTATGCTCAGTCCTTCCCCTACGCTATTCCTTCGTCCATCGATTTGAAGAGGAAGGACGTGAAAATCCTTCAGCCCATCCTTCATTTCGGTTTTGGGAGAGAATATTTAGAAAAAGAGCTGATCCAGTTTGGTGAATCACTCCACCGGGATCCCAAGCGAGTGAAGAAGGCTTTTAAAAAGGCTGAAAGGTATCAAGCCCAGTTCTATCAATCCATGCTCAATCGCGGAAAAGAGGTTTTAAATCAGGCGGGTCCCGATGACAAAGTCATGGTCATCGTGGGGAGGCCTTACAACTCCTGCGATTCTGGCGTGAATCTTGAGATTCCAAAAAAATTACGAGATTTAGGCGTCCTTCCTATTCCGATGGACTTCCTCCCGTTGGAATCTGTCGCCCCTTCAGAAGAGATTCGCGAGATGTATTGGCGATATGGACAGAGGATCTTGGCTGCAGGAAAGATCATCAAGGAAGATCCCAGACTTTACGCGGTCTATATTACTAATTTTGGTTGCGGTCCGGATTCTTTCATTACCCATTTCTTCAGGGATTTATCCAAAGGGAAGGCCTATCTCCAATTGGAAATCGATGAACACAGCGCCGATGCAGGGGCGATCACAAGATGCGAAGCCTTCTTAGATAGTTTGAAAAATGTGGAAATAAAAAAGGTTCCCTCTTTGAAAGGAGAAAAGGCAAAGACCGACCGAACCAAAAAAATCTACATTCCTTACATGTGTGACCACTCCTTTGCGGTGGCCGCTGCCTTCCAGGCATGTGGTGTGGACGCTGAAGTCTTTCCGGAATCAGATGAAGAGACCCTTTATTGGGGCAGGAAACTCACCTCTGGCAAAGAGTGTTATCCTTGCATCCTGACCACTGGTGATATGGTCAAACTGGTCAAAAATCCCAATTTCGATCATCAACGGGCCGCCTTCTTTATGCCTTCGGGTAATGGACCCTGTCGGTTTGGACAATACCATCGTTTCCATCGCCTCGTTTTGGATGATCTGGGTTTTCCCCATGTTCCGATTTACTCCCCTAATCAGGATGAGACGCTTTATAATGATCTCGGCATTATGGGCTCTCAATTTGCCCGATTGGGATGGCAGGGAATTGTTGCGGTAGACCTCTTGATGAAAAAACTTTTGGAAACCCGACCTTATGAAAGGGTAAAAGGAAAAACGGATCAGGTTTATCAGGGATCTTTAAAGAGAGTTTGTGAGGCAATTCTCAAGGGAGACGATTTGGAGAAAGCTCTTCGAAAGAGCATCGAAGAGTTTAATCAGATCGAGGGAGATAAACTCGGAACGAAACCCCTGATCGGGATCGTTGGAGAAATCTTTGTCCGGCTTAATCGGTTTGCTAATGAGAATGTCATTCGGAAAATTGAACAGTTTGGAGGAGAAGCCTGGATTGCGCCTCTGACAGAATGGATTCTCTATGTCAACACCATTGCCAAGAAGAGGAGTTTCAAGAACAAATCATTTTCGAATCTTCTAAAAGTTTTTCTTACAGACTATTATCAGAAGAAGGACGAACACCATTTAGAGAAAATATTTAAAGGCCATCTCAAAAACTTTGGTGAACCCAAAACCCGCTCGATTTTCAAAAAAGCCAAACCCTACATAGATTCCTCTTTTGAAGGAGAGGCTATCCTCTCCGTGGGAAAGACAATCGATTTTGCCAAAAGAGGAGCTAGCGGGATTGTCAATATCATGCCGTTTACCTGCATGCCCGGCACAATTGTCAGTACCCTGCTCAAACGATATCAGGAAGAGAATAATAATATCCCCATCCTTAACATGGTCTATGATGGCCAGGAGCAGACCAACACATTAACTCGCCTCGAAGCCTTCATGTATCAAACAAGGGAGTTTCAAAGCAGAAAGAGCAAAAGAGTATAACAAATTGAAATTAAAAAGAAATAACTGTTTACAAAGACTTTGTTAAAAAAATCACTTTTTTATTGATTTTTTAGAGGCGAGGTGATATAAGGTGAAAAAATTTAGCAAATATAAGATCACGAAAAATGAAATGGTTTCAACCCCTGCTAATTCTATTTTTACTCCTTGGCCTGGTTTTAAACTTTAATATCTCTATCCCTTACCCATAGGAGAGGTTGTCTTGATAAGGGTTATCGCTTCTCCATATATCATTAGGAGGTTCATCATGGATAACTGGACATTTGGCATTACAATGGTTGTCGTCGGAATGGGGGGGACTATCCTAACCCTTTGGATATTGAGCCTCCTGATGAGTTTCATGAAAAGGATCTTCCCTATTTCAAAAGAAGGAAAATAAATTTGGCCTTTTAAGGGAGGAATGAAAGATGTCAGAAGCCATTGGAAACGGGCTATATGGGCTTGTTGCTGGATTTCTTCATATGCATTGGTCTAATCCGATCATGATCGTGATCGGTATGGTCCTCCTTTATTTAGGTATCAAAAAGGATATAGAACCTGTCCTCCTTGTTCCAATTGGATTCGGGTGCATCTTGGTCAATATTCCTTTAGCGGGACTTATGGATGAAGAGGGATTTCTTCGAATTATCTATGAAGCAGGTATTATGACGGAGCTTTTTCCGCTCCTCATTTTTGTGGGGATCGGTGCCATGACCGATTTTGGTCCCCTTCTTGAGAACCCCAAGATCTTTCTCCTCGGAGCGGCAGGGCAATTTGGAATTTTCTTAACTTTGGCCTTGGCTCTGGCTTTAGGTTTCACAAAGTTAGAGGCTGTTTCCATTGGGATCATCGGCGCCTGTGATGGACCGACTGCGATTTATGTCACCTCTAAGTATGCTCCTCACCTCTTAGGTGCTGTCTCGGTTGCTGCCTATTGTTATATGTCCCTTGTTCCCATCATTCAGCCCCCCATCATGAGGGCGTTGACGACTAAAGAAGAGAAGATGATCAATATGGGAGCCGTGAAGAAATCCGTTTCAAAGACGACGAAACTTCTCTTTCCCCTGGTCGTCACTATTTTTGGGGGACTCATCGCACCCAAAGGATTGCCTCTTTTGGGAACGATTATGTTGGGAAATTTTATGAAGGAATGCGGCGTTGTCACCCGCCTCACCAAGGCCTCTGAAAATGAGATCGCAAACATTGTTACGCTTCTTTTGGGGATTTCGATCGGGGCCACCATGGACGGGAAGGTCTTTTTAACTTCCCAAACGCTTATTATCTTAGGATTGGGTTTTTTGGCGATCTGTCTCGATACCGCCTGTGGGATTCTATTCGGGAAGATATTAAAGGTGGTGACAGGGGGAAAAGTGAACCCTCTGATCGGAGCCGCAGGAATTTCGGCCTATCCCATGTCAGCGAGAGTGGTCCAGAAAGAGGGACAAAAATACGACAAGAAAAACTTCCTTTTGATGCATGCGATGGGAGCGAATACCGGCGGGCAGGTGGGTTCCGTCATGGCGGCGGCGGTGATGCTCTCCGTGCTGAAAGGTATGGGAATCATATAATACTTGGGAAAATTCAAAAAATACCGATGAAAGGAGACATCAATGGTTGATTGGAACTTGGCTTTTTTAATTTCAGGGGCCGGTTATGGGATCAACATTTTGGTCCTGGGAATCATTTCTACGTTAATCTGGTTGATTAGCGTGGTTATCAAGGGGAATAAAAAAGCGACATAGGATTAAGATAAAAAAGACGAAGGAAGGAGCCACTTATGTTCGGGTTGTATGAAAGTGCATTAACACAGATCACTTTGGGTAACATGGCAATGCTTTTGATTGGTGCGGTGCTTATCTATTTAGGTATTGTCAAAAAAATGGAACCCCTTCTCTTGGTGCCTATAGGTTTTGGTGTTTTTATGGTTAACCTGCCCATCGCCGGTATCATGACTTATACCCCAGAAGGGCTACCGGCCATCGGGGATCTCAAAGATATCGCGGAGGGTAAAATCGGCATTCTCAACCTTCTTTATTATTATGGATTGGAAACGGAGCTTATCCCTTTGCTGATTTTTTTAGGCGTCGGAACACTCATGGACTTTAGTCCCACCATCGCCCGGCCCATCTCCCTCATCTTCGGGGCGACAGCACAATTGGGTGTTTTTGTCGTGTTTCTGATCGCCCATCTCAGCGGGATGTTCAGCATCAACGAGGCGGCGTGCATTGGAATCATCGGTGGTTCGGATGGACCTCCTACGGTTTATCTCACAATTGCCTTAGCCCCGGTTTTGCTCGGACCCATTACCATGATTGCTTATTCCTACATGGCCTTGGTGCCTATTCTCCAGCCACCGATCATCCGGTTACTCACCACCAAAAAAGAGAGACGTATATTCATGAAACCCAAGATCAGGAAAGTATCCAGATTAGAATTGGTCCTTTTCCCGATCGTTGTATTCATCGTTGCTTCACTCCTTGTCCCGAAATGTGCTCCTCTGGTGGGGATGCTCATGTTCGGTAATTTATTACGCGTGAGCGGGGTAACGGATCGGCTTGCCCACGCCGGAAGCATGTTGAACGACATCCTCATTCTCCTCCTAGGGATATCCGTCGGGTCCCTCATGCCTGCTCAGGTTTTTTTCAGCCCTCGAACCTTGGTGATCATTGGCTTGGCCATTCTCGCCTTTGTTTTTTCGACCGCCGGAGGTCTTTTGACGGCGAAGTTGATCAACCTATTTTTGAAAGAGAAAATCAATCCGATCATCGGCTCGGCAGGAGTTTCAGCAATTCCCATGGCAGCGCGGGTTGCCCAGAAGGAAGGACAGAAAGCGAACCCCCAAAATTATCTCCTCATGCACGCCCTTGGGCCTAATATGGCAGGGGCCATTGGCACTTCTTTAGTCGCTGGAATTTTTATGGGGATGCTCCGCTAAAGATATCCATGAAGGAAGTCAAAAAAAATTTGGCTATTGCTTTCTGAATGAATTTTTAGATAAAGCTTCTTTATGGAAGAGGGAAGATGGTATTTATTTCCATGGAGATGGTCAAGGCCGTTTTTAAGGAAAAAGATGGCTAAAGTAGCTGTCGGGAGGAGAGTTTTGGTTTAGATCAAAGACAACCATTCCTCATTAACCATCCGCCCTCTTTGTCAGAATCGAGAGGGCTTTTTAATCTCTTGTGAATTTCCGGTTAATTTTTTAAGATAATATCAACCCAAATTTAAGATTGCGGATATCAGATTCCGGATTGATAAATCTAAAATCTCAAATCTGAAATGAAAAAGAGGGGGGGTTATGGAAAAGCCTTTGGTTGGAATTCTTATGGGAAGCGATAGTGATTTGCCGATCATGGAAAAGGCAGCAGAAGTTTTAAAGGAGATGGGTATTTCCTATGAGATGGAAATCAGTTCAGCCCATCGGCTCCCTGAAAAAACCGCTCATTACGCCAAGACAGCGAGAGAAAGAGGCATTGAAGTTTTAATCGCAGGGGCTGGGATGGCCGCCCATTTGGCCGGAGTGATTGCGGCCCATACCACCTTACCGGTCATCGGTGTTCCGCTTAAATCCGGGGCTCTGGAAGGGGTGGATGCGCTTTATTCAACCGTTCAAATGCCTCCAGGGATTCCCGTGGCAACCGTTGGAATTGATGGCGCCAAGAATGCAGCCTACCTGGCTTGTGAAATCCTCTCGATCAAGTATCCAGAGATGGCCAAAAAATTGAAAGATTTCAGGTCAAAAACGAAGAGGACTCTACAACAAAAATCAAAGGTTCTTAAAAAAAGAAAGACATGAATTTAATAATGGCTAAGCTTAGGAAGCCAGTTTGGTTAAGAGTCTGAGGGTCTGGCGTCGTTGCCTTGACCCCATGCCCTAAGACCAAAAACTCCTATTTGTGAAACGATGGGACATAATAATGATTTGATTCTTCGGGCCGCCGAAATCATCAGAAGAGGCGGCATCGTTGCTTTTCCGACAGAAACGGTTTATGGGTTGGGGGCAGATGCTTTTAATCCTCTTGCGGTTGCCCGTGTTTTTGAGGCGAAGAAGAGACCCTATTTCGATCCATTGATTGTGCATGTCGCCCATCCCGTCGATATGAAAAAGTTGGTCAAAGAAATTCCATTGAATGCCCAAAAATTGACAGAAAGATTTTGGCCTGGGCCGCTAACAGTCGTTCTTTTAAAGGAAGAAGATATCCCTGATATTGTCACCGCCGGTCTTCCCACGTTAGCCATTCGGATGCCGAATCACCCCATGGCTCTCTCTCTGATCCGGGAATCGAATTCTCCCATCGCCGCACCCAGCGCCAATCTCTTTGGCTATGTAAGCCCGACCACAGCTGAACATGTTCAAGAACAATTGGGTGATCAGGTTGATCTCATTCTGGATGGAGGACCCTGCCCAGTGGGAGTGGAATCCACCATCGTTTCTTTTTTAGAAGGCAAGCCGAAGCTGTTAAGGCCTGGTGGGGTTTCGCTCGAGGAGATTGAATCTATTATCGGGAAGGTGGAGATCAGCCGGAACAAGGAGGGCACACCCTCTGCACCCGGCATGTTACCCAGTCATTATGCCCCTCGAACGCCGATCGTCCTTGATTGGGATGATCAATCCCTTGTTATTGATAAAGAAAAAAATGTTGGACTGCTGGCCTTTCGAGAACCCAGGGATCATCTTAAATTCCGACATATCGAGGTCCTTTCAAAGAAAGGAGATCTCCGGGAAGCGGCGACCAATTTGTTTGCAGCGATCCGGCGTTTGGATCGATGGAATTTAGATTTCATTTTGGCCGAGACGATTCCTGAGATTGGATTAGGTCGGGCAATTATGGACCGGCTTCGCCGTGCCAGCATCAAAGGAGAAATAAATTGATGAAGAAAGCTCTCCCTCCCTTTTTCATTTTCTTTTTACTTTTCAACTTTTGTGTTTTGTCCTCTTTTGGATTGCCTGCTGAGGATGTAGAATTGGTCACTGACGCCCAATATTTTCAAGTGGCAAAGAAGATGATTCAAGAGGCAAAGTTTACGATTCAGGTGATGATGTTTGAGATGGGATATTATGAGAAATTTCCCAGCACCCCTTCCAATCTCCTCATCAAAGAGCTGATCGATGCAAAGAAGAGAGGGGTCAAGGTTAAGGTCATCCTGGAAGTGAAGGAGGGAGCGGATCGAACAACTGAAAGAAATCGGCATACCGGAAAGATTTTATCAGGCGGAGGAGTCGAGGTGATTTATGATCCCCTCTTTAAAACCAACCATGCAAAATGGATGGTGGTGGATGGGGAGCTCTCTCTGGTGGGAAGTGCCAATTGGACCCACTATGCCCTGACCCATAACAGTGAGGTTTCCGTCCTCATTCGATCGAAAGAGGTCGCCAAGGAATTAATCGACTATTTTAATAAAGTGAAAGCCACCGGTACTAAATCTCAAAAGAAGGAATGATGGAATGTTGGAATAATGGCTTAAACCCAAAACTTATCTAAAATGAGATTGGCCCCAATATTCCAGTGTTCCATTATTCCAGTATTCCGATCTTTGGATGATGCTCATCGATTCCCATGCTCATTTAGAAATGCCGGAGTTTAAAAAAGACCTGGAGGCAGTCATCCGGAGGGCCAAAGAGTCAGGGGTGGAATATATCTTCACGGTTGGGACGGAGAAAAAGGATTGGCCAAGAGCCCTTGAAATTGCCCGAAACCACCCTCGGGTTTATGCCATTCTGGGCGTCCATCCCCATAATGCAAAGGAGATCGATGACCAAACCTATCCTTTACTGAAGGGACTCTGCCAAAATGAAAAAGTAAAAGCCTATGGCGAAATTGGCTTGGACTTTTTTAGAAACCTATCGCCACGAAACATCCAGTTAAAGAGATTTCGGGAACAAATCGGTTTAGCGAAAGAATTGAGTCTTCCCATTGTGATTCATGATCGAGCGGCGCATGACGAAACGCTGGAAGCGCTAAAATCTGAAAAAGCCGAAGATTGTGGAGGAATCATCCACTGTTTTTCCGGGGACTATGAGATGGCAGCGGCCTGCATCGATATGGGATTTTATATCTCTATTCCCGGAAGCATTACCTTTAAGAGTGC
>DCUS01000061.1:0-5407 GCA_002327885.1 Syntrophaceae bacterium UBA2208 | reverse complement strand
AGTTACGTTCGATATACGGCACAAAAGGTGGCAGAGATCAAGAAGGTTTCTTTTGAAAAGGTGGCTGAGGTGACCACTGAGAATGCGTTACGTGTTTATAGACTGAAATTCGGGTAAGGGCGAGAAAGCCAGTTTGGAGCCTGCATGAAACCGGCAATCATTGTCGTGGATATGTTGAAAGATAATTTGAAGGAGAGTCCTCGAAACCCTTATTACTATGAAGGGAGAACCATCCTTCCCAACCTCCAGAGACTTTTGGGGGAGAGCCGACAAAAAGGCTTTCCCATCATCTTTGCCTGCGACAGTTTTTTAAGAGATGATTTTATCTTTAAGGGTAAGATGAAAGTCCATTCCCTCCGGGGGACAAAAGGCGCCGAAGTGGTAGATGATTTAAGACCGGAGCCCGCGGATATTATTTTGCCAAAGAGGCGTTTCAGCGCCTTCTACAAAACTGACCTGGACCAAACGCTTCGGACGCTTGGCGTGGACACGATTGTTGTGACAGGCGTTACGACGGAAGTCTGTGTATTGATGACCGTGATGGATGGACTCAGCCACGATTTTTCGGCTATTCTTTTGGAAGACTGCTCAGCCAGTCGAAAAAAAGAATTTCATCAAGGATGCCTCAATCTCTATCGTGATTTTGCCCTCTATCCTTTGTTAAAGATCATGACCCTTGATGAATTTCTAAGAGAAGTATCGACATAAAAAATAAAAAATGGAATACTGGAAGATCGTCATTCCACCCTTCCATGGGAACATACACCGTGGATTATTGCAAAAAAGATTCCATTGATCAAATAAGGAACATCCTCGCTGCGAGACAGAGAAGAGTGATCGAACACCCGCCGTTTTCCCATGCAGCGGTCCTTGTCCCACTTTTTCAAAAAGAGGGGGATTGTCACCTCCTCTTCACCAGGAGATCCGAAGAGGTCAAATATCACAAAGGGGAGATCTCTTTTCCCGGGGGAGTCGTGGATGAAGAAGACAGGGAATTGATCCATACCGCACTCCGGGAAGCTGATGAGGAAATCGGGCTCAAGGAGAGTGATGTTCAGGTCCTCGGGGTATTAGATGATATTGTGACCATTACCGAATTCATCGTCACTCCCATTGTTGGCCTTTTCCCCTATCCCTATCCTTTTAAGGTAAGCGAGGCAGAGATTGCGGAATTGATCGAAGTGCCCCTTGCCTCCTTGCTTGAGGAAGATTGTTTCAGTGAGAGAAAGATTTTCCGGGGGGGTCAGAAAGAAGTCGTCTATGCCTACCAGTATGGAGAACATATTATCTGGGGTGCGACCGCCCGGATTCTCAGCCAGTTTTTAGACCTCATTACATCTTCAAGAGGCACTTAGAACTCCCTACCAATTCGTTCTTGCCTATTCAAACCAATAAGGTTTTATAATTTTTATTCAGGATAAGTCTCTATGAATCGGTTCAAAAACTGGGCACAACATGAATATAGTAAAAAACAACGGATGATTGCCGTGGTGTTTGGAGGCTTCATTTTTTGGATTGTTATCCCACTCTTTATCATCGTTTTCTCATGTTATATTGACCAGTGGTCTCACCTTCCAAAATTTCGTTATGGGCTGGTCACTTCTTTTGTCGGTTTGATATTCATGGTTATTGGGTGGCTCTTTGCCAACTGGACGGTAAAAGTTCAGTTTTCTTTAGGGAAAGGAACTCCAATTCCACTCATGGCAACACAAAAACTGATTATTAAAGCTCCTTATACTTATTGCCGGAACCCAATGACTTTAGGAACAGACTTCTTTTACTTGGGGGTCGCTATCTGGCTGGGTTCCTTTTCTGCAATCGGGTTGAGTTTGGTTTATCCTGTAGGAATTTTAATCTATATTAAGCTGATCGAAGAAAAAGAATTAGAGGAGCGATTCGGTTCTGATTATTTAGATTATAAGAGGCGTACCCCATTTTTAATACCTCGCCTATGGGAGAAAGAGAGGAGGGATAAAATTTAAAGGCGACACTTGAAAGATGCCTCATTGAAAGGATATTATTAATTTATAAGCAAAAACATAGGAGGAAAAAATGGCAGAAAAATGTTGTAAAGGGGATCACACAGGCCACATCTGTGTTCTGGCGAGCAATGAAAAATTTGATGTCATCAAGGAAATTACAAAGAAACCAAAACATATCTGTTTCAACTGTGGGCGGGTTGCGGACTCAGAAAAAAATCTTTGTAATCCCATGCCATTAGAATAATTTGAGAAGGGGTTAAAGAGTGACAGGGCTTGCTACCAGAGAAAGGAAAAGATGAAGATCATTGATATTCTTAAACTGGTAGCAAGCGTTATGCTCTGTCAGGTAGCGGGTTTTCTGGGTTCTCTTTTTACCACCCCAGCCATACCAACCTGGTATGCAACTTTAAAAAAACCTTTCTTCAACCCTCCCAATTGGATATTTAGTCCGGTATGGATTAGTCTGTTTATTCTTATGGGAATATCTTTATTCCTTATTTGGCGAAACCCAGGCCACCCGAAGTTCAAAACCGCTTTGATTTTCTTTTTCGTTCAATTGATTCTAAATATCTTTTGGTCTGTGGCTTTTTTCGGGCTCAGGTTGCCTCTTTTAGGGCTCATAGACATTATTCTCCTCTGGATTGCCATCTTGTTGACGATCCAAAATTCCCTAAAGGTCTCCAAGATGGCAGGCCTACTTCTCCTACCTTATCTCTTATGGGTGAGCTTTGCCGCCCTATTAAATTTTTCTTTATGGTTTTTAAACCGCTGAGTGAGATGGTTCAAAAAGAAAGGATAAAATCCTTAAATCAAAAAAGTATCAGGAAAGGGGCATATGTCCTTTATTGGATGCAGGCGTCTCAAAGGACGGAATATAACCATGCCCTCGAATACGCGATCATCAAAGCGAATGGATTAAGGTTGCCTATCCTTGTCTTTTTTGGGATCACTGACCACTTTCCCGAGGCCAATGAAAGACACTACACGTTTATGCTGGAAGGGCTTAAAGAGGTGAAGCAGTCTCTTGAAAAGAGAGGCATCCGGATGGTTGTCCTGCATAAGTCTCCTGAAAAGGGCGTCATGCAAATGTCGAAAAAGGCTTCTCTCGTTGTGGTCGACCGGGGATATCTGAAGATTCAGAATGAGTGGAGGGAGACTGTAGCCAAACGAATCGATTGCCCTTTCATTCAGGTCGAAAATGATGTGATCGTTCCCGTAGAAGAAACCTCTCCCAAAGAGGAGTATGCAGCAGCAACCATCAGGTCAAAGGTTCATAAAAAGTTAAACCATTTTCTTATTCCATTGCAGCAAACCAATCCGGCGGTCGAATCCCTTTCAATGGACTTTGATTCTTTTGATATGGATGATATAGGCAAAGCGATTTCAAAACTTCGGATTGACCGAAGCGTTCAGAAGGTTGATTTTTTTAAGGGAGGGACGAAAGAGGCTCGAAAACATCTGGAGGTCTTTCTGGAAGGGAAATTGGATCGTTATCCAGAATTGAGAAATGATCCCACACTCGATTATCTTTCTCAAATGAGTCCCTATTTACACTTTGGGCAGATTTCTCCTCTTCTTATCGCCTTGAAGGTCAAAGAAACCAAGAGCCCTGGAGCAGAGGCTTTTCTCGAAGAACTCATCATCAGAAGAGAGCTAAGCATGAATTTCGTATTCTATAATGGAAAATATGATTCCTATGGAGCCATTCCTGAATGGGCGAGGAAATCATTAAGATCTCACCAGAAAGACAAACGAGAGTATCTCTATCGCCTCGAAGAGCTGGAACAAGCGAAAACTCATGACCCTTATTGGAATGCAGCTCAGAAAGAGATGGTTGTGAAGGGTAAAATGCACGGATATATGCGAATGTATTGGGGAAAGAAGATCATCGAGTGGTGCAAGACTCCTGAAGAGGCTTTTCGCACAGCCCTTTATTTGAATAATAAATATGAGTTGGATGGGAGGAATCCAAATGGGTTTACCGGCGTTGCCTGGTGTTTTGGTAAACATGATCGACCCTGGGGGGAGAGGCCGGTCTTTGGAAATGTGAGATATATGAATGATAAGGGGTTAAAAAGGAAATTTGATGCAGAGGAGTATGTAAAGATGATGAACCAATTTCCCGTCCCTCCCTCCCCCAAGAGAGACTGTGTCGTAATGTCATTCTGAGGCGAAAGCCGAAGAATCTATATAATAGATTCAGTTGAAATCATTAGATTCTTCACTTCGTTCAGAATGACAAACACAGCATTCCCCCCATTACGACACAGTCTCAGAGGGGGGAAAGAGAGATATTTTAGGTTAGGATATTTAGAAAATCCGTGTTAAAACTGTTTGAGGATAAATCCATGAAGGAGGAACAAGTATGAAACTGAGCGAATATTTTGAAAAGACAAAAGGGCGAGGGGTGATTGCTACATCCGACTCTAAGGGTAAAGTAGGCATGGCTGTCTATGGAAGGCCTCATTTCATCAATGAAAAGACCATCGCTTTTATTATGGCAGATCGGTTGATGCATAAGAATCTTCAGTCCAATCCTTACGCCGCCTATCTATTTATGGAAGCCAAGGAAAGATATGTTGGCAAGAGGCTATATCTGACAAAAATCAGGGAAGAAAAAGATAAGGCTTTCATTGATAAGATCCGACGAAAGGAAAGCTGTCCGGCTTACACGGTTTATAAAGATCAAATCAAACACCTTGTCTATTTTCGGATTGATAAAGTGTTGCCTCTCCTTGGAGATAAAAAATAGAAAAAAGACTGGCATGAGCCAAAAGGCGTTGGCATTTGTAAAGTAGAAGGGATGGGTGAATGAATGAAAATCCTGATCACCGGTGGCACGGGCTTTGTGGGGACACAATTAACCTCTCGATTAATCCAGGATGGGCATGAAGTGACCATCCTGACCCGATCCTTGAAAGGGGCAAAGGGGTCCTCGCCAGAGATTTCCTACTTACAGGGAGACCCAACTCAGCAAGGCCCCTGGCAGGAAGCGATTAAAAATCATGATGCGGTGATCAATCTCGCAGGAGCTTCCATTTTCAGTAAATGGACAGAGGAACATAAAAAGGCGATTCGGGAAAGTCGGGTCAATACCACCCAAAATATTGTTGAGGGGATACCGTCTCGTCCTGAAAGACCCTTTACTCTCTTCAGCACCTCTGCTGTTGGCTATTATGGTTTTTGTGGGGACGAGGAACTTGTTGAGGACTCCCCTCCGGGAAATGACTTTTTAGCCCGTATCGCTAAGGAGTGGGAAGGAGAAGCTTTGAAAGCCAAAGACAAGGGGGCCCGAGTAGTCATCACCCGCTTTGGCATTGTCATGGGCGAAAAGGGCGGAGCCCTTAGCCAGATGATTCCTCTTTTTAAAAAATATATCGGGGGACCGATTGGGAGTGGCAAACAGTGGTTCTCCTGGGTTCACA
>DCUS01000125.1 GCA_002327885.1 Syntrophaceae bacterium UBA2208 | reverse complement strand
TGGGATCAGGCCCTATAAAATAGTTAAATAATATAATGCGCTCCTATTAATACATCGATAACATCATTGGTGGTAGCCGCTAACTTTGCAGACCTATGACTCCGGCTTCATTCTCCTCCCTCTAAATCTCCCGACCGCAACTGACTGATAAAAACGCATTAAATCTTATTACACTCAACGGAATCGCCCCTCACCCCATCCCTCTCCCCTCCGGTTGCGATTATGACACAGCCTCAGCGGGGAAAGGGAAGGCTGAAGGGGCTTGATGTCAAAGAAATAAATGCGTTTGCATTAGTTCTCTTTTGAAAGCTGGCGTGCCTTCTCAAAAGCTTTTTCCATATCCGGCAGTTTGGTGAGCTCGGGCACGACCTGGACGTAGCGGACTTTTCCCAGCTGATCGACGATGATGATGGACCTTGCCAGAAACATGAGTTGATCGACCAGAAGACCTGTGGCTCGTCCAAACGCCCCCGTCTTATAATCAGACAGAAACCAGATATCCTCGAGATCGGCTTCATCAGCAAACCGTCTCTGAGCAAAAGGGGTATCCCGGCTGATGGTGATCCATTTGATTCCTTTGGGAAGTTTATCTACCGCCTCACCGAGGCGGTGCGTCTGTTCTTCTCACACCGCAGTATCGATGGAGACGACGGTACTCAAAAAGAGTACAGAGCCGCGCTCGGCTGAAAGATCGACGTCCTTCATCGTCCTGGCGTCTGTCAACTTGACTGAGGGCAAGGAAGCTCCTACTGTCAAAGGATCTCCGAGTAGCTTGTGGGGGGTTCCCTTGAAAGTGACCTCGGTTCCTGGCTTAACGGACTCTGAACTCATCTCCATCTTTTTTGTTGTAACGCATCCCATTCCCAATAAAGCCGCTAGGCCCAAAACGACCCAGATTTTGGTCTTCATGCTTTCCTCCTCTTTTTTTTCGTATTGTCTTCCCAAGATGTTGAACCCCTTGTTCCCTCTTATGTTGGCTTCATCATCTTCCCAGCGGGTGGACTGCAACGTTGTTGTGGTATCCACCTGCATCCGTATCTAAAGATAGATACGGATGCAGGCCAGAAGGACCGCAGAAACGATAAGAATGGCTATGATCACTCTCGTTGCTTGATTCAGTTTTTTCTTTCGCATAGTGATTCTCCTTCGTTGGAATGCTCGTTTATCGTTTAAAGGAAAGAAAAGATCTCTATGTGAATACGCTCATCGGGAGCGCCGAGTTCTCCGAGGATTCGAAGAGTGAGATCAATCAGTCCAGGAGGACCACAGATATAGAAGCCCTTTCCCTTTATACGTCCCTCGGTATATTTTTCAATTATTTTGCGATTAATATAGCCTTTTTCACCGCTCCAATCCTTTCTGGGCTTACTCAGGACGAGAACCACCTTCAGGCGTGGAAATCCCCCTGCTTCGATCTCGAAGAGTTCTTGTCGAAAAATAACTTCCTCCTCATCCTCGCTGGCATACAGAAGCAACACCGGAAGGGTACTTTGTGTGTCTCGCATATGCCGAAGCATGCTCATCAAAGGAGTGATCCCAATTCCTCCGCTGATAAAGACAAGGTCTTTCTCTTCGGGATGGAGGAGGTAAGAGAAACGACCGAAGGGACCGTGGACAGTTGCCGTGTCTCCCGGTCTGGTCTGTCCGATGGTCGAGGTGAAATCGCCCAATTCCTTGATGGTGGAACTTATGTAGCCTTTTTGGGTTGGACTGGATGAGATGGTCCAGTGGTGCTCTTCTTCGGGCAGGTTCCGATCCCGATGAAAAGTGAGAAAATGAAATTGGCCTGGCAGGAAATCGTACGGTTTTTCTCCTTCGGGAGGAGAGAGATTGACGATCCATACATTCTTTGTCTCGGCCTGAACATCGGCAACGGAATATTTATGACGGCCAAGTCGATAGGGCCTGATGATCCGGTGGTAAACGAACGTTACGGCGGCAGCTCCCAAAGCGATCACCCATAGAAATTTCATAGGGAGAATCTTCAGATCATGCCCTGCAAACCAACTGTGGGTGAATGCAAGGACGATGATCAGAACTGCTAATGCATCATGACCAAGACGCCATTTCTCAAATTTCAGATGCAGGCTTGACTGGTAAAGGGAGAGGCCGATGTTCACAAGAAGGAGAAACAAAGCGATCTTTCCCAGCCAGATATACCAGGGGACATTGAGGGAGAAAAGCAGGTGCAAGCCGCCTCCTCCGGCTGCAAGCAAGAGAGGGTGGATCAAGAGCAGGCAAGCTGCGAAAACGCCCATGTATTTATGGTACCGGAAGAGGATGTCGAGACCGAAAGGCCGTTCGATCCACTTGAACCGTCCACCCAAAACGGGTTGAAGGATGAGGACCACAAACCCTAAAAGGGCAAAGTTTTTTGCTATCTCAGAGAGAAGACCGTGGTCCGAATGGAAGTGGAAAAAGATGATTACGATAAAGGGAGCGCAAAACGCTAACAGATGAAGAATGATTCGCGACAATCCTGGCCACATTCTGCCCTCCTCTCAATCCATTGAGCGATTTAACTGTGTGCTCGGTTCAATGCGCACGAATGAATGCACGTATCACAAGGGTGGCACCCAAAGATGTAAATCAATAAATGTGCCAAGATAAGGTAGAACCCGAATTTCTCAAATTAATTTGATGACTTAATAGAGAACAAATGGAGACATTGAGTTAGCTATTGGAACCAATTCGTGGCAATGTGCCCCGTAGATCTGCCCCAACCGTAGAAACTTGCCCCGATTATTTTGTTTGGGTTACTTTGGCCTTCCCATATTTCTTTGCCCGGGATCTATCTCCTCGAAATGGACAAACCATAACTATTTAATGTCTGTTTATAAATTGCCCACTCAACCAGAATCGTCATTCCGGTGAAAGCCGGAATCCAGTACTTTCAAGACTTTCTGGATGCCGGATCAAGTCCGGCATGACGGAAAGGGCTATTTATGGACAGACACTACTTAATAATAAAGGAGACACAATGATATTCTAGAAAAATCTGATTTCTCTTGGCACATTTTTTGGATTCATTCTTAGACTGTTAGACTGGGCTGCAAAAGATAAGGTTCCGACTCACATACAATTAAGAGGAGGAGTTCCATGGCGGAAAAGATATTTTTTGAGACGATACGTTCGGAAGGCTTGGCCCATATGTCCTACATTTTCGGATCCGGAAAGGAGTGCGCAGTGGTGGATCCACGAAGAGACTGCGAGATCTATGTTGATATCGCTCAACGTAACGGGGCAGTCATCACCCACATCTTCGAGACGCACCGTAACGAGGACTATGTGATCGGTTCGATAGACCTTGCCCGACGCACCGGCGCAGCGATCTATCATGGAGAAGCGCTCGATTTTCATTATGGGACTTCTGTTCGGGAAGGCAATATTTTTAAGTTCGAAGACCTTGTGGTGACCGTGCTCGAAACGCCTGGTCATACTTATGAAAGCATTTCTTTGACTCTGACCGATAAGAACTTTGGAAACGAGCCGATTGCTGTTTTTACCGGCGACACGCTCTTCATAGGAGATGTAGGACGCACGGATTTCTTTCCGGATTGTCCCGAGGAGGTGGCAGGGCTGCTATATGACAGTCTCTTTAGAAAACTCCTGCCCCTCGGGGATCACGTGCTCCTCTTTCCGGCTCACGGAGCAGGGTCGGTATGCGGAAGTGGTATGGCTGCCAGGGAGTTCTCCACTCTGGGATTCGAACGCAAACACAACCCGCTTCTCCAACTGACGGAGCGAGATCAATTCATCAAACACAAGGTTCATGAGCACCACTACAAGCCACCCTATTTCAAACAGATGGAGCATTACAATCAGGAGGGCAACGCGCCTCCCGTTTACGAGATTTCTAAACCGCCCCCTGTGGGCCCTGCCGAGTTTTCCGATGCGATGAAAAAGGGTATGCTGGCTCTTGACGCTCGGAGCCCGGAGGCAATTGCCGGGGCCTTTATTCCCGGTAGCTTGGCTCTCCCGTTGGATATGATTCCTGCATTTGCAGGTTGGTTTCTCCCTTATGATAGACCTCTGGGATTAGTGGTCCACAAATATTCGGATGTGGAAACGGCCGTGCGGTTTCTTCTCCGTCTGGGATATGACAAGGTGACTTGCTTTCTCAATGAAGGACTTTATGCGTGGGAGGTCGGCGGACACAAATATGACAGAATTCCTGCGATTCATGCTCAAGAATTGACGCAGCGGATTCAGGAAAAAGAGCGTTTCACTTTACTCGACGTGCGAACGATCGAGGAATTTCAGAAAGGACACTTGCCCAATGCCCACCATATCTATGTGGGCGAATTGCCGGACCGTTTGGACCAGATCCCGAGAAATCAACGGATCACTACCTTCTGTGGAAGTGGCCGGAGGGCAATCATTGCGGCTTCCATATTGAAGAATCATGGCTTCGATGTCGTGGAGGATAGCCTGGGTTCCATGGCGGCGTGTTCCGCCATAGGGTGTCCAGTGGTTACCGGGTGACAAGGATCGAGCGCTGGTTTGGGAGCGGCGACGAAGAGGGAAAATACGGAAGACTCCGGGACGTCGTTGAAGGCCCGGACGGAGCCCTTTATTTTCTGACAAGCAATAGGGACGGAAGAGGGAGTCCCAGTGAGGGAGATGACCGAATCTATCGCATCATTCCCAAGTAGAAGTCGTGGAAGCGTGCCCCAAGTGTGGCACACTTCCACGACCCAGTTCTATCAATACTCCTTAGCCATCTTGCTGACTGCTTCCTAAGTTACTGAAATAGAATCAAAAGACCTTTTGATATTATACCCCGGTGTGTTGGCATGTCTTTTGATTAATAACTTTCAAGGGAAGCAACTACTCAGCAAAAATAAATTCAAGGAAGGAGGAGCATCATATGAAAAAGCTATTCATACTGTTATTCGTTCTGGTATTCCTATTTTCAGGGTTTCTTTGGGCCCAAGTCAAAGGAAAGATGTCGAAAGGAAAAGCCACGATGGTGGAGGCTTCCGGGGCCTCCTTATGGGACCATTTGAAAAAGGTGGATTATTCAAATAAATGGAAGATGTGGCCTGGCAAGACTGCTCTCTACAAAGGAACGGAACCGCATGGAGCGTTGCTCACCACCTATGTCAACGGCACAGCACTCAAGGCCATCCAGGAAAAGAAAGGGATGCTCCCGGCCGGCTCGATCGTCGCGAAGGAGAATTATACGCCAGACAAGAAATAAGCGGCATTGACAGTCATGTACAAAGTTTCGGGATACAATCCGGCAGCCAATGATTGGTTCTGGGCCAAATACACCCCCGACGGAAAAATTGAAGCAGAAGGAAAGATCGAAGGCTGTATCAATTGCCATGGAAAGAAGAGGACCAATGATTTCATTTTTACCGGGCCGTTGAAGTAGTATGGAGCTGATTGAAGGGTAAAGGAATCTCGCTCTTCGGTGAGAATGCTCATGGGGTAGTTGGCAAAGTCTGTGTCCCGGCACCCGGGTTTGATGAGGTTTCCGTCACCCACATCCAATCTGAGAAAGGGGAAAGAAGATGAAGTCAGATCGATATCTAATTGTTTTTCTATCAGTAGCGGTTTTGGGCGTTCTATTCGTCGGTTGCCGTCCCAAAATGGATATGATGTCAAAGGCTGAAAAGGCCTTCGTTAAAATGGTCGATAAGACGGCAGGAGAGCTCAATCTCAGCGAAGATCAGAAGATCCAATTGGAACGGCTCAAACTCGACATCCGCAAGAACTTCCAGGAGGGACAGATCGAGAAAAAAGAGGCGCTTGTGAACATCAAAGAGGAAGGGATAAAAGAGATTTCAGATATTCGAAAGATGACTTCCCTTCTCCAGGGATTGTTTCGGGCGGAAACCGAACGGATCAATCGAGCCTTTGATCTCATGGTCGAGTTTCAAAAAAATCTAAACGAAGATCAAAAAAAGAAACTGAATCAGATGATTTCAGAATGGGTCGCGAAGTGGGAGTAGTCCGGCTTGTTCTACCAAGTTCCGGATTACCTTGATGGATGAAGAAGACAAAGTAGCCTCCTGAAAAGTTGATGCGAAAATGCGTGGGGAGGAAAGGCGATGGGTTTCTCTCTTACGGTAACTCTCTTGTGCATATTTCTGCTTAGCTGTGCGCATCATGGCATAATCTCCTCCGAGAAACACCCGGCGAACCCTGCAGCTCCTCAAGCGCCTGCAATCAACGGGTCGGGCGTGTTGACGATCCAGTTCCCAACTCCGGACCCACTACCCCCAGAGATGAAGGAAATGCAAATGGAGAGGCACCAGTGAGGTTGAGGATTCCGAGAAGGCGGGTGGTGCGATGGCTGTTTCTTATTTCGATGCTGCCTCTCTACGGGTGCGCTTCAATCCTGGCGCCCAAGGACGCTGGCTTCGGCGACGTTCAGCGCATTGTCTCGGAGCGGACCGGCAAAGACCTGAGCTGGAATCGGACGATCTGGTGCAAAACCTGGTCTGGGCCACGGGATATAATGCCTTTGCCATTCCTCTGGCGGCTGGCGTCCTCTATGGGTATGGTGTGCTCCTGTCACCGGCAATGGGAGCAGTTTTGATGTCGCTCAGCACAGTGATCGTGGCTATTAATGCAAGGTTTTTAAAAATCGCAAATCATACTAAACTGAATGCTGCCTGATAACCAGGCATCATAAGAGAACCTGCTTTTTCAGATATCTACGAGTACCAGGCAGGCCACATAATCCAGCTTCAAACGGGGAAGTGTGCCCCAGGTGTGGCATGCTTCCACGGTTAATCCCTGCCAATGTTTTTTCATCCGTCTTGATCACTGCCTCCCAAGTTATCGAAATAAAATCAAAACATCATTTTATGTATCATCGGAAAGCGTTGGCATGTCTTTTGATTATCACACATTGGAGTCGTTCAGCAAACGCGGAGAAATTTTTTGGGAAGTTCCGGAAAGGAGTTCATTATGAGATGTGACCGTTGTGAGGGTAGTATGACTTACCAGAAATTTTATGGACCCCAAGAGCATTTCTGGCGAAGGAGATGCGTCCTTTGTGGCGATATCATCGATCCGACAATTTTAGAAAACAGGAGCGGATTGAAGGCAGTCCCCCTACCGCTCACGCGGAGATGGGTGAGACTTCCCGGAGGTAAAAGGAGCTGATCTGTTTTCAATGTGAATAAGATAAACGCACAACCAAATACTTAGATAAAGACGAGGAGAAACATTATGGAGGAGAGGATTTTGAATATCCTTATCGGTGGTGAGGCAGGGCAGGGTCTGCAGACAATCGGACCCATCTTTGCCAAGAGTCTGATGCGGAGTGGTTTTTCTGTTCATGTGACACAGACCTATGAGTCTCGGGTTCGCGGAGGCCACAATACTTTCGCCATTCGATTCGGTGCGGGAAAAGTGCTCGCCCCCCAGGAAGAGGTCGACATGCTGATCGCCCTAAATGAAGAGACGGTGGAGATTCACCGGAAAAAGCTCAGAGCGAAAAAGGGTCGCGTGATCGGCAATGCCGAGTGGGATATCAAAGAAAAAAGCTGGATCGGAGTCCCCTTCAAAGATTTCGGAGAAGAGACTTACTGGAATACGGCTTCTGTAGGGATCGCAGCCAGCCTTCTCGGGATCGATAAAAGCATTCTGGCCAAGGCGCTTGAAGATGACCTGGGGAAGGAACGTTTCGAGGAGAACCGGAAGGTTCTTGAGACGATGTACCGATGGGTTGAAGAGAAGGACCTCCAGTGGGAGAAGCTGCCTTCTGTAATAAAGCCACCAGAACGCTGGCTGATGCATGGTCACGAAGCGGTTGCGCTGGGGGCGATCTCCGCGGGCATGAAGCTCTGCGCCTTTTATCCCATGAGCCCTTCTACCTCTATTCCACAGACGCTTATCAACCGGGCAAAGGATATGGATCTGATTGTTGAACAGGTCGAAGATGAGATTGCTGCAATCAATATGGCGATCGGAGCCTCCTTTGGGGGGGCTCCGAGCATGGTGACTACGTCGGGAGGCGGGTTTGCCCTGATGGTCGAAGGTGTCAGCCTGGCGGCGGTCAGCGAGACGCCGGTGGTCATCGTCATCGGCCAGCGGCCGGGTCCAGCAACGGGGCTGGCCACCCGAACCGAGCAGGCAGATCTCTGGTTTGTCCTCCATGCAGGCCACGGGGAGTTCCCCCGGGCAGTGTTTGCGCCCGGGACTATCGAGGAGTGCTTCCATCTGACCCGAAAGGCTTTTGAGTTTGCAGAAAAATACCAGGGACCCATGTTTGTGCTGACAGATCACTTCCTTGCCGATTCCTATCAGGATATCAAGCCGATCGACGTGACGAAACTTTCTTTTGTCAAAGCCGGCTTTGATCCTTCGTCGGTCAAAGAGTCGCCCTACCTTCGTTATCGGAGGACAAAAAACGGCATCTCTCCACGCTTGCTTCCAGGGGTCAGCAAACATCTCGTCGTTGCTGATAGTCACGAGCACACCGAGAACGGCCACCTGACAGAGAATCTCTCGATCCGTCCAAAGATGGTTGACAAACGCCTGAGAAAAGGAGACGGCATCCTCAAAGAGGTCATTTCACCCCTGTATGACGGGGATAAGAACCCTGACACGCTGCTGGTTTGCTGGGGCTCAACAAAAGGGGCCGTCGAAGAGGCCGCTTCTGAGATCAGATCAAAGAAGAAGAAAGTAGCGACCCTCCATTTTTCCCAGGTTTGGCCTTTGGTTCCAGATCAATTCTTCAGGCACTTGGACCAGGCCAAAAAGGTTGTTTGCGTGGAAAGCAATGCGACCGGGCAATTGGCACAGCTTATCCGCAGGGAGACAGGGTTCATTATCAAGAATCGCGTTGCGAGATACGACGGGTTACCGATCACTCCGGATTATATTCTGGAGAATTTAAGGTGATGAGGAAGACTTCACAAGGAATCTTGAATCCAGAATACGGGACCTATGGTTTGGTATTTAAGGAAGGGAGGAAATCATGGTTGACGTTAAAGATTATGGACAGTTTAAAACTGCGTGGTGTCCGGGGTGCGGGAACTTTTCCCTATTGGAGGGGGTGAAGAAAGGGCTTGTTCAGCGGAACCTGGAGCCACATCAGGTTCTCTTCGTCTGCGGAATCGGGCAGGGAGGCAAAGCCCCCCATTACCTGAACGCGAATGTCTTCAACGGATTGCATGGCCGGTGTCTGCCTGTGGCAACCGGTGCAAAACTGGCCAATCCCGATCTAATCGTTATTGCCGAGAGCGGGGACGGTTGTATGTACTCAGAGGGAGGGAACCACTTCCTTGCGGCCATCCGGCGCAACATAGATGTCACGCTCTTGGGCCATAACAACCAGGTGTACGGCCTCACGAAGGGCCAGGCCAGTCCAACGTCGGACCAGGGTTTTGTGACGAAGGCTCAGCCCGAAGGGGTTGCCATGTCGCCTTTCAATCCCGTGGCCGTCGCCGTCACCATGAACGCGGGCTTCGTAGCCAGAAGCTTTGCCGGGAACCAGGACCACCTTGCGGACATGCTCAGTCAGGCCATTGACCACAAGGGATTCTCTCTGGTCGATGTGCTTCAGCCCTGCCCCTCCTTCAACAGGGTCAATACCTTCAAATGGTACAAGGATCGTTGTAAGGAGCTGCCATCATCTTATGACCCCACGGATTGGGAAAGCGCCATGCATGAGGCCCAGAAGTGGGGAGATGAAATCCCCATTGGGGTCATCTACCGAAACGACAGGCCCCCGTACGAGGAGTATTTCCCATCTCTCAAGAAAGGCCAGCTCTTCAAACAGAGTGTGGATCGGGACCGACTGGCAAAGGTCATGGAGAGCTACGGGTGAAAGAGTAACTTCAGGGAAATAAGAAGGGAGAAATATGAGCTTCATTCATCATATCTCTACGCAATGGCGTGACTACGGATGGGGGCATGGTCCTGGGATGATGGACTGGGGATTTGGGATGGGCTGGTTTGGTTTCATCATGATGGGGCTTTTTTGGATTCTTATCATTGTGGCCATTGTCTTTCTGATCCGATGGTTGGTGGTATCAAGTCGTGCGGGGAGCCATGTTCAAAAACCGGAGGAGACTGCTCTGGAAATCTTGAAGAAAAGATACGCCCGGGGTGACATCGATAAAGAGGAATTTGAAGAAAAGAAGCGCGATTTGTCCTGATCGTCAAGGGTGGATGGAGAACATATAATCCTGCCGAAGAGAAGGTTGGAAAAGGCGAAGAGTTATATGCAAAAGGCGAAATTGCCCCCCGGATTTAAGGATATGTTGAAGCTTCCTTTTGTTGAGGCGCTCACAGGCCGGCGGTCTCGTAGGTTCTTCATGGGGGCGGAAATCCCCGAAGGTGTCCTCGCTTACAAATCAAAGCATAACCCTTTCCCTCTTACTGAACTGGAAAAACTACTCGTTTTGTCTGCCGTTGCCGGGAATACCGGATGGAACTTCCTTATTCCCTATAATGGCCGCTATGCACCGTACCTACCTAATTATGCTTCTGCCGCGGGTGGCCGCACATTTCCTTCTGCAGCGGGATTTCATGTCAGCGAAGTCTTTTTTACCGATGACGAGGGTGTCTATATGCTTCAGGCGAGAGATGCGTTTGACCTGAGGAGGATGAAAAAGGACGGCTCTCTCGACCTGAATGCAACTTTGGAAAACCATCGCTCACGCATCCAAAAACTTGCTGATGGTCGCCTGTATCTCCCCCCTCGTGATCCCCATATTGAAGGCCATAACCACTGGGTCGTCAACCGACCCGGGAGTCTTTTCATATTCCCGGCTGCGGACGTAGCTCTTCATAATGTATTGAATCTTTGTTACTACCTGCAGAATGGCTACTGCCTGTACAACGATGTGCATGGAGAAAAGATACAAGGTCTTGAAAAGTTCAAGCACTTGTACGATCCGGAGAATCTCCTGCCTTTAAGTTTCATTGAACGTTATTCGCTTACTGAAGCGACTACGGAACTTGTTACCTCCTGTTATGCCGGAGCCTTGATGCTTCAAGCGATGGGGCTCGGAGGGTGGATGTTTAACGGAGTCAATCCCTATTCGATCCTGGGCGCAAGCGGAGATCCTGAAGTTCCGGGTTTAGGATTCCGATATGATCAGCGAGAGGGCTGGGCAGTGCCAAACGTGACTGGATTACAGGGAGTGTTTGAGGGCCACTGTCCTCCCCATTTCCCTGATATGAAATCTGTCATCGAGGCCGTAGTTAAGAAAAAATTCGGTCCGGGTGGCCCTTTCCATGACCAGACACCTGGTCCGTGGAAAGATAATGGGAAAGTACGTGGAAGCGCTCAGGTACATAATGAGGAGTTTCAAGCATGCATTGCCGCCCAAGCCGAATATATTCTGGAGCGCTTTGGCAAGTTTCCCGGAACGGTTCCCACGATCTTGGTCTTTATCTATCTGCAAGCCCACCACTTGGATCTTGAGTTCTATGATCAATACTTCAAGCCCGGAGCGTATTTGGAAACCCATGCACGACACATGGAACGCTGGCATCGGGATGAAAACAAATAAATAAAATGAGGGGGAAAAGGAGGGAACCATGCCAAGAGTAGAGGACATGCCTGAAAACGTCGATATCTGCCTTAAGTTCTGTGGAACCTGCCCTACCTATCCTGGAGTATTAGGGGAATCCTTGTT
This sequence comes from Syntrophaceae bacterium UBA2208, assembly GCA_002327885.1. Lineage (GTDB taxonomy): Bacteria > Desulfobacterota > BSN033 > BSN033 > UBA1163 > UBA1163. The sequence goes on along the minus strand of DCUS01000125.1, from coordinate 40,094 downwards.
CTGCGCGAGGGGAAAGAGCAGTGCGCCCAAACCGAAACAAGGGTGCAACTGCCCGCAGTGTGATGTGCAGAAGAAATATGGCTGCACTGGAATGTTCTACTGCATCGAAGGCCCTTGCGAATAGAGAATATGGGCAAAAAAACATATATGAAACTGCGCGATGGCTTTCATTTCTAACAGGTTCACGGGAGTAACGAGTGGTGAGGCGCAAGGAGAAAATCATGATTGAAGTGAAACGGGCTTATGAAGAACCTCAAAAGAAGGACGGACTGCGGATTCTGGTCGACCGGATTTGGCCACGGGGTGTGAAGAAAGAAAAGGCCGCTATTGATGATTGGGTCAAAGATATCGCCCCGAGCAGTAAACTGAGGAAGTGGTTCTCCCATGACCCAGAAAAATGGCCCGAATTCAAGAAACGTTATTTCAAAGAACTTGATGAGAAAACGGAACTCGTTCAAAAGATCGTGGAGATGGCCAAAGATGAGCCTGTGACCCTCATCTACAGCGCCAAGGATCCGGAGCACAACAACGCCGTTGTCCTGAAAGAGTATGTCACTGCTCGGCACAGTTCGAGAGGTCATTGAGCGATGAAGGGAGAAAGGCCATGATCCAGCGATGCTCTGTTTGTGGGATCATCTACGGGCATCAAGCACCCTTTTTGGACACCACGGAGACAAGGGGTATCTGCAACGATTGCCACACCCTATTTCAGGAGCGAATTCAAAAGGGGATTGGGAAACATCGACTGACAGGAAAAGAAGAACCCTGGACGCAGAAAGTGAGATCCATTCGGTACCAACACTGAAAAAGGAGGTGTTTTATGAAAGGACTTGAAGGAAAGGTAAAATGGATGAGGTCTATGGAGGAAGGGATGGGACGGGTTTCCAAAGAGAAGAAGCCGATGCTTCTCGATTTTTTCAAGGAAGGGTGAACAGGGTGCACCAAGCTGGGTGCCGTGACGTACCCTGATCTCTCTGTTGCCACGATCCTCAACGAGTATTTCATTCCTGTCCAGGTGAATGTGGCAGAAGCTGAAAAACTGGTAGAGGAGTTTGACGCCATATGGACTCCGAACCTCAATATTCTTGATGGGCAGAAGCGGGTGATCTATCACACCGAGGGTTGGCTCCCGCCCTCTGAATATGCAGCGATGCTCATAACGGGCCTTGGTCACTATGCATTGCGAAAAAAGAGATACCAGGAAGCTGTTTCATTTTATCAGGAGGTTCACACGAAATTTCCCACCAGCGGATTTGCCCCTGCGGCTTTATACTACCTCGGTGTGGGCAAGTATCTGGAGTCGCACAACGTGGAGGATTTGAAGGAATCGTGGATCAAGCTTCAACGTTTTTACCCTCAGAGCTCTTGGGCGATCCGCTCGGACCTCTAAGAAGCCGGAGAGGGGGTGGTTCTCCGTCTGGGGACGTCCGGGGATGCCCCCCTTTGCGATTAGCTTTGGGGCTGGAGGTGAGGCACGAGCTCCGCTGGGAGTTACAGTAGCCTCGGGACTCCTTGGTGCCACGGCAGCCCCTGTGAACCGGAAGTATGAAGTTCGCCTCTCTATGATTACTATGGCCGGCCCACGTATTGGCCATGACTCGGGTTCCCTATCTCAAATAAAAGGAGATGAGACATGAAAAAGAAACCTCAACCACCGAAACCACCGAAACCCCCTATCCCCCCGAGCCCACCCATACCGCCAAAGAAACCGCCAAAGCCTCCAAAACCACCAAAAGAACCACCCCCGCCTAAGCCACCTCCCAAACCACCGAAACGGACGAGGCGAATTTAAAAAAAGGAAGTACCTCTTCGCATTCATCGTCCGATAACATAGGCTATGGCCGACGGGATCCATGGTCTCAAAGACCTTGGCTTTCTATGTAGACAGCTTTATGTGTCAATGGACATTTTATTTAAATCCGAAAAGAAAAGGGGCATGGTGCTACGATTGGGGCAGTATGCCACGGCTCTCATAATGGGTCTTTTTTGTCCACTCAGCCTAACTTCTTATTAACACTCCTAAAAATGCAACTTAATAAATCTGGTATCGTTATTGCTAAAAGCTAATTTATCGATTGTTTTCGCTGTGGAAACAACACCTATTATGAAAGGTTTTTCGATCAGCAAGGAAATTAGCGGGAATGGAAAAGCTTCTTTTGCGGTGAGATGGTTGGTGGAGTGATCTTAGAAAAAAAGATTCATTTCGGAGGATGCGAAATAATCCGTCTCAGAAAAACGAGAAAAGATATAAGAAGGGGATGATATCTAATGTCACTTAGAGAAGGAGACCAAGTAAGGATAACTCTCATCGGAGGAAACTATCGGGTGAAGTGGATTGGAGACAAAGTGGTGGTTTTGGAGACTGAGGATGGATCGGGCCAGTTCTCAACTGCAGTAGAAAATTTGAACATAGGTTCTTTGCCTCAGAATCAGAAAATAGATAAACAAAGGCAATGCAAGTAATGAACTAATAGGGTGCAGGAGACATCCCATGTAGCTCGTCGGCAGAGCGAGGATTATATAAGGAAACCAACCCGAGGAACGAAGAAAGATTCTTGGAAGATGGAACATGGCCACCGTAATAAACCTTTTTAGTGAGTATGGAGCCAGGTTCATTAAGACTCCCGAGGGCCGTGAAGTCTTTTTCAATCGAAAGAGCTTTCTTTATAACAGATTCGACCATTCTCTTGCAGGAGATTGTTATGAAAAAGAAAATCTTGATTGTGGATGATGATGAGGGACTAAGAGATCTTTATGAAGAAGAGCTGGAGGGGGAGGGATATGAAGTTCTGACGGCGAAAAATGGAAAAGATGCACTTCAGAAGGTGGAGAAGGAGAAACCCGATCTGATTGTTCTTGATATTGTCATGCCTAAGATGGATGGGATGGAGGCCCTTGGCCGGATCATTGGGAAAGATAAAAACATCCCCGTCATCCTTCACACCTCTCATCCGGGTTATCAGGAAGATTTTATGAGCTGGGCAGCAGACGCGTATCTAATGAAGTCAACGGACCTCAAAGAATTTAAAGAGAAGATTAGAGAACTGTTATAGCAAAGAAAACCGGCTCAATCACAATAATATCTAAAACAGGAGCCAGCCGTCTCATGGTGACCGAAAAGAATCGTCTCCTTGGCATCATCGCATTGAAAGATCTGTTGAAATTTTTCGCTCTCAAAGTGGAGCTCGAAGAACAATGAAGATACGAAAGTTTACTTGGGGGCTTGAGAGGAGAAAGAAATGAGTACTCTCAACTTAGATAAGATATTTTTACCAAAGCGAATCGCAGTCATTGGTGCTGGCAGAAATCCAAGCAGCGTAGGCCGCATCGTGTTTAAAAATCTGGTTTCCTCCGAATATGACGGAGGAGTCTTTCCTGTCAATCCGAAAGGAGAGGAAGTGGAAGGGATAAATGCTTACTCCAGCGTAAGCGAAATTCCAGAACAGGTCGACCTGGCAATCATCGCTACCCCTGCCAAGACCGTTCCTAAATTGATTGAGCACTGCGGAAAGGCTGGAATCTTAGGTGTCATCATCATCTCCGCCGGATTCAAGGAGGTGGGAAAGGAAGGTCTCAAACTCGAGGAAAATATTCTTAAAAATGCCCGGCCTTATGGAGTCAGGATCATTGGGCCAAACTGTCTGGGTGTAATCGTCCCCAAGATAAAGATGAATGCAACTTTCACTCCGTTCATGCCAAAAGCCGGAGATGTCGCTCTCATCTCTCAGTCCGGAGCACTTTGCTCGGCAATTCTTGACTGGTCGATCCAGGAAAATATTGGATTCAGCTCCTTCATCTCAATAGGGGGGATGATTGATGTGGATTTTGGTGATCTGATTGACTACTTGGGGACCGATGGGCAAACGCATAGTGTTCTTCTTTATATCGAGAGTTTGACAAATGTTCGTAAATTCATGAGTGCGGCTCGCGCCTTTGCGAGAAAGAAACCTATTGTTGTTGTCAAATCCGGGAGGTTCTCGGAAAGCTTCAAGGCAGCCGTCTCACACACCGGCGCCCTGGCAGGAGAAGATTTAGTCTATGATGCTGCCTTCCAAAGAGCAGGAATGGTCCGTGTAGAGGAGGTCAAAGACCTCTTCAACTGCGCTGAAATTCTTGCCAAACAGAAGAGACCAATTGGTCCTAAGCTGGCGATCATCACGAATGCGGGTGGCCCGGGTGTCATGGCCGCTGATGCTTTGATCAAGTACGGCGGAGAATTGGCTGTTTTATCCAAAGAGACAATAGATGGATTAAACGGATTTTTGCCTTCCTTCTGGAGTCATGGTAATCCGATCGATATCCTGGGAGATGCGCCACCCGAGCGATTTGGAAGGGTTCTTGAAATCATCCTCGAAGACAAGGGCGTGGATGGTGTTCTGGTGATTCTTACGCCACAGACGATGACCGACTCCGCCGAAGTGGCCCATTTCGCAGGGGAGGCTTCCAAGAATTCGATGAAACCCTTGCTTACCTCCTGGATGGGAGGGAGGAGTGTTCAAGGAGGGATCGAGATTCTCAATCAAAGGAATATTCCAACCTACACTACCCCCGAAGAGGCAGCCAAGACCTTTACTTATATGTATTCCTATGGTCGCAACCTTGAACTCCTTTATGAAACTCCGGAAGAGATTCCCATCGAATTTGAATTCGACCGGACAAAAGTAAGTGAGTTGGTCAGAAGGGAGAAGGAGGAAGTTCTTTCCGAGGTCGCTTCTAAATCCCTATTGGAACTGTATGGAATTCCTATTGTCAAGTCATTTCCAGCGAAAAACGGTGACGAGGCCGGGGCGATCGCAAACGAAATTGGTTATCCGGTCGTTTTGAAAATACTTTCTCCCCAGGTGACCCATAAGAGCGATGCAGGGGGTGTCTTACTTGGACTTGGTTCAGAAGAGGCTGTGCGTCGTGGTTTTGAAAAAATTATGGAAAATGTCAGGGGCCATAAGAGAGATGTAGTCGTCGAGGGGGTAACGGTTCAGAAGATGATCGACGAGAAGGGGTATGAACTGATCATCGGGTCGAAAAAAGATGGGACTTTCGGATCTGTCATCCTCTTTGGGATGGGAGGAATACTGGCTGAAGTCCTCCAGGATCGAGCCATCAGCCTTCCGCCACTCAATGAACGGCTGGCTCAAAGACTGGTCGAGTCGATTAAAGGATATAAAATTTTGCAAGGCTACAGAGGGCGCCCACCGGTAAATCTCAACCTCTTGAAGGAAATCCTGATTCGGTTTTCTTATCTCGTCGTAGATTGCCCGGAGATCGAAGAGATGGATATCAATCCATTGCTCATCGGACCGGAAAGGGCATGGGTCTTGGATGCCCGCGTCTTTATCGACAAAGAAGCCATCGAGAGGGCCCTCAGACCTTATAGCCACCTTGCCATACGCCCTTATCCCAAGAAGTATGTTCGGCAGGAACGAATGAAAGATGGGACCCCCATCATCCTCCGGCCGATCAAACCGGAGGATGAGCCCCTCTGGCTCGAATTGCTGGAGGGCTTCTCTCTCGAAACCATGCGGTTGCGTTTCTTCAATGTTGGGCAGAAGGCCATCCATGAGATGGCCGAGAGATACTGTTTTATTGACTATGAGCGGGAGGTTGCCATGGTTGCTCAGATGCATCAGGACAGAGGTAAAAAATTGATCGGAGTGGGACGGTTAGTTACTAACCCTGATATGGAGACTGCGGAGTTGGCAGTCGTGGTAGGGGATCAATGGCAGAACAGGGGTGTGGGTTCATTACTGACGGATTATTGTATTCAAATTGCCAAGGACCGCGGCGTGAAACGGATCATCGGGTATATTCTCTCCGACAATAAAACGATGCTTGGAATGTTTACCAGGAGGGGATTTACATTGGAGCGCAAGAGAGAGGTTATCCATGGAATTCTCTCTCTTGAGTAAAAGAGAAGATTATGAAGAAATCATTTCGAGACACTGATGCCACTGACTGGCGGGTTCTGGCCCGTATCAGTTTCAATATGCCCGAGAGAGATTGCACCAGAAGGCAGGATCAATAGTCAGTGCTTTCCTCTTTAAGAAAGGAGCTCCAAAATACCAAGAGGAGACAGAAAGGGTCCCCCAGCGGGGAGTGGACCTGGAACAGGAAGAAGAGGCATCGGAGGCCGAAGAGGCCGCATGGGTGGGACAAAGCCCGGTTCGGGACCTGTGGGTGATTGTGTAAGCCCTTCTTGCGGGACAACAGCCCGTCATCAGGTTGGGATTCCTTGCTACCAGCAGATGTGTCCCAAATGCGGAGCACCCATGGTGAGGCAATAGAAGGGGTAAGGTATGAATTTTGAGTTAGCCGAAGTTAAGAAATATTTGGAAAATCGATTTCAGAAAGAAGTGGATGTAGAGGAAGTGAAACAACTGACAGGAAAAGCCACCGGTACCGAAGCGCTGAAACAGTTTGGTTATGGACGTCCCTTTCTTGTTTCCTGCAGAGTCGATTACCTCTTTCCGATTTACAGGGAAGCCAACAGCTATCCCCATTTGTTGGAACAGGGGATTACGGGAAACCCAGAGAGCTTGAAGGCGGAAGAATTACACGGGCAGGCATGGGGGATTGTCGAACCTCAATTTCTCAAAGCTCAAGAAGAGGCCATGGCCAAATATAAGCAATTAGCGGGCAGTGCGCGGGCTTCAAAGGACCTGAAGAAAATTGTTCCAGCGGCTTGTGAGGGAAGAATCGATATCCTATGGGTGACTGTAGGTGTCCAGCAATGGGGCTTTTTCGACCCGGATAAGTGTACAATTCATATTCACGCGGAACCGGAATTCGGGGACGAAGACCTGCTCGATTTTGCGGCTGTTCACACGATTTTAAACGGAGTGACAGTGTATGCCATGAAGCCGGAGGAGATGCCGGATGAGGCGCCTCTGGCTGCTGTATTTCGTTATTGATCATGAAAAAGCGAAAAAGAGCGGAGTCGCAGACCCGAGTGGATGTCGGGAAGTTCAACAGGGCTTGCCGTCTCCTATTGAAACGGTTTGCCTCTCCGTTCAGGGAAACATATCTTCGGGGCAAGACCGAATTCAGGGGCTTTCTTTACGACAAGATGGGGTGTTCGCTCCTGGAAGCGGAGATACTGGTGGATGCCCTGGAAAAGAATAAAAAGATCGAATTTGGAAGATTGCGCAACGGTATGCGTTATGGAGAATGGGAAATCCATTAATTATCCAGGATATCAGGATATTAGGGTATTAGGGTATCAGAGTATCAGGATTCCTGGTTACCTGATATGCTGGTTCCCGGGTATCCTGAGAATTGGGGGTCTCTATGAGGATCGAGGAAATTGAAGGATTGTTGGGCAAAGGCAAGTCCCTTCTCGAATATCGGTGCAAAGGGATTTCAAAAGACCAGTTACATTTACCAGGTCCAGATTTCATTGAACGGATTTTTATTCCATCCGATCGACCAGTGGCTACCCTCCGCAATTTGCGATGGATGTTTAAGACCGGAAGATTGGTGGATACGGGATATTTATCCATTCTTCCAGTAGATCAGGGAATTGAACATTCGGCAGGGGCCTCCTTCGCTCCAAATCCCATCTATTTTGATCCGGAGAAGATCATCGAACTCGCCATCGAGGGAGGATGTAATGCGGTCGCCTCTACCGTTGGAGTGCTTGGTGCCATGGCCCGAAAATATGCCCATCGGATACCCTTCATCGTCAAAGTGAACCATAACGAACTCCTCTCTTATCCTAACACCTATGATCAGGTGTTGTTTGCAAGCGTAGAGAAAGCCTTCGAGATGGGTGCCGTGGGAATTGGAGCGACGATCTACTTCGGTTCGCAGGAGTCGAGAAGGCAGATTGTCGAGATTTCGAATATTTTCGAACGGGCTCACGAATTGGGAATGTTCACCGTGCTGTGGTGTTATTTGCGCAACGCGGAGTTCAAGGCCGATAAGGATTACGAAGTGGCCGCAGACCTTACAGGACAAGCCAATCATTTGGGAGTGACGATTCAAGCCGATATTGTCAAGCAGAAGCAGCCGGAATGTAACGGGGGATTTATGGCTTTAAAGTTCGGAAAGACGGATGAAAAAGTGTATAGCCAGTTGCCCCCTGACCATCCCATCGAGTGGACCCGTTACCAGGTCGCCAATTGCTACATGGGTCGGACCGGATTGATCAATTCTGGCGGAGCATCGGCAGGAGAAGATGATCTGGCTCAAGCCGTGCGTACAGCGGTGATCAACAAACGGGCAGGAGGCATGGGGTTGATTACGGGACGAAAAGCATTTCAAAAACTAATGAAGGAGGGCGTGGCCTTACTAAATGCGGTTCAGGATGTCTATCTCTGTAAGGAGGTGAATGTAGCTTAGGAAGCAGCCCTTCCTTTTTGATGGGGAAGGACTCGCTCTGTGGAGTAGCGAAATATACTCCATGGGCCAGGGTGAGCGAGGTACAAGAAAGGAGGTCCATCATGGTAAACGTTGCAATTAATGGATTGGGGAGAATTGGAAGGGCAACTTTTAAGATCATCTTAGATACACCGGAGCTGGAGTTAAAGGCTGTTAACGATCTCATTCCTCCCGATCACCTCGCCTATTTGTTGAAGTATGACACGGTTTACGGAAGGTATGAGAAGAAGGTGGAAAGTGAGCAAGATGATTTGGTAGTAAATGGGAAAAAGTATAAGGTTCTTAATCAGAAGGCCCCCTCCTCCCTTCCCTGGGGTGATTTAGGGATCGATGTGGTGTTTGAATGCACGGGCATCTTTAATAAAAAGGAAGATCTGGAAAAACACATCAAAGCCGGTGCAAAGCATGTGATCCTCTCCGCTCCGGCAAAGGATGAAGAAGTGATCACGGTCGTCCATGGCGTCAATAAACCCAAAGGGACAGCTCAGATTCTGTCCTGCGCCAGTTGCACGACCAATTGTATTACGCCTGTTGTCGAGATTATGGGAAGAAGGATAGGCATCAAGAAAGCGACCATGACTACCATCCATGCCTACACTTCTACCCAGGCTATTGTGGACGGGCCAAACAAAAAGTGGAGGAGAGGAAGAGCGGGGGCCATGAATTTTGTGCCGACTTCAACAGGAGCAGCCGTCGCCACAACAAAGGCCCTTCCTCAATACCAGGGAAAGTTTGATGGCGTGGCCGTGCGCGGACCAGTTCCGGTCGGGTCGATCGCGGATATTGTCTTCGTTACCTCCAAGAGAACGACGGTTGACGAAGTCAATAAGATCTTCAAAGAAGAATCCGAGAGCCCCCGATACAAAGGGATTTTAGGAGCTTCAGAGGATCCGATCGTCTCATCCGATATTATCAAGGACCCTCGGGCCTCTATTATTGATTTAGAGATGACCCAGGTGGTTGATGGAGATTTGGTGAAGGTTATGAGCTGGTACGATAACGAATGGGGCTATACGAATCAGATGATCAGAGAAGCATTACGGATTGCTAAGGAATCTAAATAAGAATGAACTGTAATTCGATGAAGGGAGGAAATGAAAATGCTACCTTTTAAGAAAATTCTTTGTCCAACGGACTTCAGTGAACCCTCCTATGAAGCAATCAAGACAGCGGGTGAGATAGCATTTCATTTTGGATCTGAGTTGTGTATTCTCCATGTGGTCTCCCCGGCCCCTGTGGTTCCTATGGGCGGGGGGGCAGCCTTCAATGTCCCCTTGTATGAGCAGGAGTTAGAGGTCACTTCGAGAAAATCACTGGAGGAGATCATCAATCAACTTGAATGGAAGGAATTGAAGGTACGTTTAATTGTGTTGCGGGGAAATGCGGCAGATGAAATTGTGGGCATCGCCGATCAGGAGAATGTGGATCTGATCGTCATTGCCACCAGAGGCCGAACAGGATTGGACCGCCTTATTTTTGGTTCGGTTGGGGAGAAGGTTGTCCACCGTGCAAAATGCCCGGTTCTCACGGTTGCCACCAAAGTTCCGTCAGAAGAGAGCGAGGAAACTCTCACAAGAAGGGAGGTTTTAGGCTTTTCCGGGAAAAAAGAAATGGGACCTCCGGAGGCTCAAGAAAAGAAAGCCTATCAGGAGAAGATAGATGTCCAGCTGAAAGAATGGGGTGCCAGGATCGATGACCTGAAGGCGAAAGCCGAAAAGTCGAAGACGGAAATAAAAACCAAATACGAAAAACAGATCGAAGATCTGCGGGCCAAGCAGGAGGTCGCACAGAGGAAGCTGGGGGAGCTGAGAGAATCCGGGGAAAATATCTGGGAGGGACTTAAAACCGGTTTGGAGAAAAGTTTAGATGAATTGAAGGATGCTTTCGATAGGACTATTTCGAAATTCAAAAAGAAGGAGGAGGAGATGACTGAAAAAGTATCGGGAAAGAAGAAAGCTTACGTTGAAAAGATGGAAGCGCAATTAAAGGAATGGGGTGGTGAAATTGATGTGCTTAGGGCGAAAGGAGAAAAGTCAAAAGCCGAAGCCAAGATAGCCTATCTCAAACAGATTGAAGAGTTGAAGAAAAAACAGGGATCCGTAAAGAAAAATCTTCGCGAACTAAGAGGATCCGGAGACGAAGCGTGGGAGGACTTCAAGGGAGGAGTGGAGGATGCGGTGAAGGACTTGAAAAGGGCTCTCAATCGGGCAGCCTCAAGATTTAAGAACCGTTAAAGAATGGTCTGACGGTTAAGGTTAGGATGCCAGTATAGTTCAACGGGAAAGGGTAAGGTTCAATTCTTAAGACCCCTGCCTGCCGGCCAGGCAGGAATAACTTAACCTGCTGACCAAACTGGCATCATGACCCTTACCCACTGACTTAACCCCTTTAGCTTTATTTTTAATCAGAGAGTAGGAGGAACAATGGCAAAAGAAAATAATTACATTCGCTGGTTTGAAGACCTGAGTTCGAAGGATGTCGCTATGGTGGGAGGAAAAAATGCCTCCCTGGGGGAGATGATCCGGTCATTAAAAAAAGAAGGGGTTCGCGTTCCGGAGGGCTTTGCCACCACATCGGAGGCTTACTGGGAATTGTTAGAGGCCGAACAACTCCGGGAAAAAATGGAGAACCTTCTCGATGATCTCGAGAAAGATGAAAAATCCCTGGAGAAGGTCGGCAGGGCCATCCGGAGACTTTTTTTGAAGGCCGAGTTTCCAGAGGCACTCTCCGAGGCCATCCGAAACGCTTACGCCGAGTTATGCAAGCGTTATAAGACCGATGACGTCGATGTGGCAGTCCGCAGCAGTGCGACCGCCGAGGATCTTCCTGAGGCGAGCTTCGCAGGACAACAGGAGACCTTCTTAAATATTTCCGGAGAGGAAGAACTGCTGGAGGCATGCCGAAGATGTTATGCCTCGCTCTTTACCGATCGTGCCATTGCCTATCGTGAGGAGAAAGGATTTGATCACATGAAGGTGGCTCTTTCAGTGGGCATTCAGAAAATGGTCCGTTCGGACAAGGCCGGTGCGGGGGTAGTGTTTTCAATCGACACGGAAACAGGATTTCCGGATGTCGCCGTCATTAATGCCTCATGGGGGTTGGGGGAGAATGTGGTTCAGGGCACGGTAACCCCCGATGAATACATGGTCTTCAAGCCATTGTTAGATAAAAAGAGGCTCCAACCCATCATTGAAAAAACGGTGGGGAGCAAAGAGAAAAAGATGGTCTACGCCAAGGGAGGAACCAAAGCCACTAAAAATATTGATACCTCCAAAGAGGAACGCCGGGCCTACGTTTTGAATAACGGGGAAATCCTGCGGCTGGCTCGATGGGCCGTTGTCATCGAGAAACATTATAAGAAACCAATGGACATTGAGTGGGCCAAGGATGGTGAGACGGATGACCTTTTTATTGTTCAGGCCCGTCCGGAGACGGTGCAGTCTCAGAAGGAGGCGAGCTCACTCAAGACGTATAGCCTCAAAAAGAGAGGCAAAAGGCTTCTCACAGGTCTGAGCATCGGCGAGGCCATTGCTGCCGGTGAGGTCTGCAAGATTAAAAGCGCGGAGCATATTGGAAGGTTCAAGGAGGGTTCTATCCTGGTCACCGAAATGACTGACCCCGACTGGGTGCCCATTATGAAAAAGGCCAAAGGAATTGTGACAGACTATGGGGGACGAACCTGCCATGCCGCCATTGTGAGCCGGGAACTCGGGATTCCGGCCATCGTGGGGACCGGAGAAGCAACAGAAGTCCTGAAAGACGGTCAGGAAATAACGATCTCCTGTGCGGAGGGCGATCAGGGCTACGTCTATGAGGGGATCTTGAAGTATGAGGAATCGGAGGTCAGCCTCGAAAAAATTCCAAAGACGAAAACACAAATTATGATGAATATCGCCAGCCCTGCGGCTGCTTTCCGGTGGTGGAGGTTACCTTGCGAAGGGATTGGCCTGGCAAGGATGGAATTCATCATCAATAACATCATCAAAATTCATCCCATGGCACTGGTCCGTTTCGATGAATTGGAGGATCGCGAAGCACATCATCGAATTGAAGAATTGGCCATTGGTTATGAAGATAAAACGGAGTACTTTGTCGACCGTCTTTCCCGGGGAATTGCAAAAATTTCAGCCTCCCAATATCCCGATCCGGTGATCGTCCGGATGAGTGATTTCAAAACGAATGAATATGCCAATCTCATCGGGGGAAAAGAGTTTGAGCCGAAAGAAGATAACCCGATGCTCGGGTTTCGGGGGGCTTCCCGGTATTACAGTAAGCGCTACCGCGAGGGCTTTGCTCTCGAATGCAAAGCGATTAAAAGGGTTCGAGAGAAAATGGGCCTTAAGAATGTCATTATTATGATTCCCTTCTGCAGGACCTTGGAAGAGGCGGACCGGGTTCTCCAGGTCTTAGCGAAGAATGGCCTCAAGCGGGGCCAAAATGATCTTCAGGTCTATGTGATGTGTGAGATCCCATCGAACGTCATCTTGGCCGATCAATTCGCCAAACGGTTTGATGGATTCTCCATCGGCAGTAACGACCTCACCCAGCTGGTATTAGGAGTGGATCGCGACTCAGCCGAACTCGCTCCTCTCTTCGATGAAAGAAACGAAGCCATTAAGAAAATGATTCAGGACCTGATCAAATCTGCTCACAAGGCTCGCTGCAAAGTTGGGATCTGCGGACAAGCACCGAGTGATTATCCTGAATTTGCAACCTTTTTGGTAAAAGAGGGCATCGATTCGATCTCTTTAAACCCTGACAGCGTCATAGAGATGATTCGACACGTGGCGAGAGCGGAGAAAGGAAAGAGAAAAGAGAAGTAGGAAATACCGATTCATGATTTCCAGGAGGTGGAAAATGGTTAAAGGAAAAACCCCCCTTGCGATACCGGCGGTCGATTTTGAGGCGGTCATTTTTGATCTGGACGGCGTGGTCACGGATACCGCATCGGTGCATGCGGCCGCCTGGAAAAGGATGTTCGATGACTTTCTCTCCCGGCATGCCGCCAGCAAAGAGATTCCATGCCAGCCGTTTGACATGGACAATGATTACCGTCTCTATGTGGATGGAAAACCCCGGCTCGACGGGGCGAGGAGTTTCCTCGAGTCAAGGGGGATCGAACTGCCCGAGGGCCGGCTGGAGGACCCGCCAGAGGCAGAAACGATTCATGGCCTGGGCAAGCGGAAGAATGACGATTTCCTGAAGCAGATTCAGGAGCACGGCGCAGAGGTATACGAATCGACCGTAGACTTAATTCACAGCATAAAAAAGCGTGGACTGAAAACAGCCATCATTTCATCGAGTAAAAGCTGCGCCATGATCCTGGATTCCGTGAATCTTTCGGATCTTTTTGACGTGAGGGTGGACGGGGTTGATTCCGAAATGTTGGGGATTTCGGGGAAACCGGCCCCGGATATTTTCATTGAGGCAGCCCGGCAATTAAAGGTGAAACCGGAGCGGGCGGTGGTGATTGAGGATGCCATTTCCGGCGTCCAGGCCGGCCGGGCAGGGAAATTCGGGCTGGTGATCGGAATTGCCCGAACAGGCGACAGAGAGACCCTGTTAGCCAACGGAGCCGATGTGGCCGTTGAGGACCTCTCCGAAATTTGCGTCACAAGTGATCTTGAACCTGAGGAATCACTCCCCTCCGCCCTGGACGACTTCGAGACAATTTCCCGCGAGACCGAAGAGAAACGGATCGCGGTCTTTCTCGACTATGACGGCACGCTTACCCCCATCGTCGAAACCCCGGACCAGGCGGTCATGCGGGAAGACATGCGGGCCGCCGTGATCGAGCTTTCCCGTCATTGCCCGGTTGGGATCATCAGCGGCCGCGACCTCGAGGATGTCAGGGACAAGGTGCGGATTGACTCCATCGTCTATGCCGGAAGCCATGGCTTTGATATTGCAGGGCCGAGCGGGTTGCAGGTCGAAAATCAGATCGGGATGGAATTTCTTCCTGTCCTTGACAGGGCAGAGAAGGAGCTCTCTCAGGAACTCGGCTCGATCCAGGGCATGCTCTTGGAGCGGAAAAAATTCGCCATTGCCATCCATTACCGGCTCGTAGATCCCGGGAAGGTGGAAAGGGTTGAGAAGGTTGTCGATGAAGTTGCGGCAAGACATCCGGAGCTCAGAAAGGCTTACGGGAAAAAGATATTCGAGCTTCAGCCCGATACCGACTGGCACAAGGGAAAGGCATTGCTCTCTTTGCTCCGCACATTGAAGCTCGACGGAGAAAATGTTCTGCCTTTTTACATCGGTGATGATGTAACCGATGAAGACGCATTCAGAGCGCTGAAGGGACGGGGGATCGGGATCGTGGTCTGGGATAAACCCTATGAGACGGCAGCCGCTTACAGCCTGAAGAATCCTGATGAAGTCCGTAAGTTTCTGCTTAAACTGATCCCTTTGTGCAGGAGGTCGGCATGAATCACTGGAGACTCGTCTATGAAGGATTTGAACCATCCAAAGAAAGCCTGCGGGAGGCGCTCTGCACCCTTGGAAACGGATATTTCGCAACACGCGGGGCGGCGCCTGAATCTGAAACGGATGAGATTCATTATCCGGGCACTTATCTTGCCGGAGGATATAACCGGCTGAAGACAGACATCGCAGGCCGTGTGGTCGAAAATGAAGATCTGGTCAATATGCCCAACTGGCTGCTCACGAGGTGTAGGCCCGAGGGAGAGGATTGGTTCAATCTGATGTCCGTTGAGATCCTTTCCTATCGCCAGGAACTCAATATAAAAGAGGGCGTTCTCTCAAGAAGAGTGAGATTCAGAGATAAACAGAAACGCGAGACGACCGTCATTGAGCGACGTTTCGTGCATATCGCAACTATGCATCTGGCCGGGCTTGAAATAACCGTCATACCGGAGAATTGGACAGGACGGATTCAAATCCATTCCGCGCTCGATGGAGCCGTCATCAATGCGGGAGTGGAACGATATAAACAGCTTAACAGCAAGCATCTTGAGCCCGTGAAAAGTGGAAGAGTCAGCGATGATATAGTTTATCTGCTCGTTCAGACCAATCAATCATTTGTCCGTGTGGCTGAGGCCGCAAGGGTGCGTGTTTTTCTTGATGATGAACCCATAGAAGTTGAAAGGAAACTTATCGAGCAACCCGGATATATTGCACAGGAGTTTTTTGTCGATGGGGTGCAGAATAAACCCGTGAAGATCGAAAAGACCGTTTCCTTTTATACCTCCAGGGATTTTGCCATTTCCGAGCCTGCACTGGATGCGGTGGCGGCTGTCAGGCATGCAGGGAATTTTGACGAACTGCTTCAGAGCCACATCCTGCAATGGGATCACCTGTGGGACAGATGCGACATCCGGCTCACGGACAATGACCGGGCTCAGACGATCCTGCGGCTGCATATCTTTCATCTGCTTCAGACCGTTTCGAGGAACTCCATCGATCTGGACATCGGTGTTCCCGCACGGGGCTGGCACGGAGAGGCATACAGAGGACATATCTTCTGGGACGAGCTCTTCATCTTTCCCTATCTCAATCTGAGAATTCCTATGCTCACGAGGTCTTTGCTTCTTTACCGGTACAGGCGGTTAAACCGATCGCGGCTTGCCGCCCAGGAGGAAGGGGTGAAGGGTGCGCTCTATCCCTGGCAGAGCGGAAGCAATGGAAGGGAAGAAACCCAGCAGCTCCATCTGAACCCGAAATCGGGCCGCTGGCTGCCGGACAACACCCATCTGCAGCGACATGTCAATGCCGCCATTGCCTACAACGTCTGGCAATATTTCAAAACAACCGGAGACGTGGAATTCTTTTCGACCTACGGTGCGGAGATGATTCTGGAGATTGCCAGGTTCCTGGCGGGCCTCACCACCTACAACAGGGAACTTGAGCGCTACGAAATCCTCGGGGTTATGGGACCCGATGAATATCATGATGCCTATCCGGAGTCGGAAAAACCCGGCCTCAACAACAATGCCTACACCAATGTGATGACCGTCTATGTGCTGCGGACTGCGCTCAAGGCGCTCGGTGTTCTTCCGCCGGAAAGGAGGCAGGACCTCCAGGAGACATTGGGACTGGAACAATCAGAGATCGATCGCTGGGAAGAAATCATCGGGAAAATGCGCGTGGTATTTCATGGAGAGGGAATCATTAGCCAGTTCGAGGGATACGATCAGTTAATGGAGTTTGACTGGGAGGGATACCAAAAGAAATATGGCGACATCCAGCGCCTCGACCGCATTCTCGAGGCGGAAGGAGATAGCGTCAATCGTTATAAGGCTTCAAAGCAGGCTGATATCCTCATGCTCTTTTATCTGTTCTCTTCGGAGGAACTGCATGAGCTCTTCAAAGAGATGGGATACGATTTCGATCCGGAGTGTATACCGGAGAACATAAAATATTATCTGAAGAGAAGCTCCAACGGGTCAACGCTGAGCAACATCGTCCATTCCTGGGTTCTGGCCAGATCAGACCGTCCACGTTCCTGGGAGCTTTTCCAGAAGGCACTGGAGAGTGATGTCTCGGACATTCAGGGCGGCACGACGCACGAAGGTATTCATCTGGGCGCCATGGCAGGAACCGTAGACATTTTGCAGCGCTGCTATACGGGACTGGAGTTTCATGACGACATTCTCTTTTTCAATCCGAGCATCCCGCAGGGGTTGCCGAAACTCTCCATGAGAATCAAATACAGGGGCAACTGGTTCGATATCACCGCGACGCCGGAGTCCATGACCATCGCCTCGGGCAAGGGCGAGCTGCATGCAACCAAAGTCGGATTCCAGGGAAAGGTGTACAAATTCAATCCTGGGGAAGCCTTGACCTTTGACCTCCTCAGGGAAAAATGAGGAATGGAAACACTGGATAGAGAAATTTCTGATTGAATTGCTGCCGGACATGATCGTTGGCAGGGGGTGGAAGGATAGACTTGACCACAAAGGCAGCCCTCGCAATGCTGCCGATTATCACCATTTTGATCATCATGCTCGTGGTCCGATGGTCTGCTGCCAGAGCCGGTGTCATCAGTCTGTTCGTGACGATTCTTTTGGCTTGGCTGGGATTTGGCTACGGAAGTGATGTCTACGGTGACATCGGTACAATCCAGGCCATGGGAGGCGCTTTCTCTGAAGCGATCTTTACGGCGGCTACCATCTTGTGGATCCTCTTCCCTGCTCTCTGCATTCATCATTTGCAAGTTCATACCGGTGCAATAAATACCGTGAGGTCAAAAACAGCCTCTCTGTCAAAAGATCCCCGGATCGTAGCCCTGCTCATCTTCTGGTTCTTTGCCCTCTTCGGTGAAGGATTAGCCGGTTTCGGCACTCCTGTTGCGCTGACGGCTCCTTTTCTCGTGAGCATCGGATTTCGCCCGGTTGATTCGGTAGCCGTGGCCCTTATCGGCCACTCGGTTGGAGTCTCTTTTGGTGCGGTTGGAACCCCGATTCTGCCGCAGATTGCTTCGACAGGCTTTGATGGTCTCGAATTGGCAAGAGCGACCGGGTTTTATCATGCGATCTTGGGCTGGGTGATGCTTTTTATCGCAATGTTCATGGTTACAAAGTCGCTGGAAGACAGGAAGGATATGATAAGTTCCATTTGGGGCTGGACAACGCTGGCGGGTGCATTATTTCTTATACCTTTTTTTGTCATCTCACGCTGGGTCGGACCGGAGCTGCCCACGCTCGGCGGGGCATTATTCGGTGGATTGGGGTTTGTCTTGATCTTTAGATTATGCTGCCGAAAAAATATGACGCTTGAAAAAGCTCCTTCCCCGGGGCGCACCACTAAAACATCAGTAAGCCTGTACCGCATCACTGCCCCGTATTGGATTCCCGTATCGCTTATCATGCTGACACGTCTTATCCCTCCGGTCAAAGATGTTCTCAGCTCTTTTGCCTGGGAATGGGTTCTGTTAGATACGTTTCGTGGCAGGATCGAGCCTCTTTATCATCCCGGAAGCATGCTTTACCTTGGGTTTCTTGCCGGCGCATTCTTGCAGCGCGCAACCATCTCTGATGTGAAAATGGCTATGGCACAGGCCATCGGAAAGCTCTTACCCGTGACCATTGCCCTTATCGCCATGCTGAGCCTCTCCCGGATCATGATTCATGCAGGAATGATTGACATCCTATCCACAACTGCGGCCAATGCAGCGGGGGAGTTGTGGCCTGTGTTCTCTTCCCTGATTGGCGTCCTCGGCACATTTGTAACCGGTTCAGCTACAGCTTCAAATATTCTCTTTACTGACTTCCAGCAGACGGTCGCACGGAATCTGGGCCTGCCTGTTCTCACCATGGTTGGGGCGCAGGGATTTGGGGCCGCTGCAGGCAACATCATTTGCCCGCATAATATTATTGCCGGCGGGGCAACGGTAGGATTAACCGGCCAGGAGGGGAAGATTCTGGGGAGAACCATTGTGGCTTGTGCGATCTATTCGACTCTGGGAGGGTTTGTCACATTGTGGTTATCGCGATGCACTATTTAGGCCAGACTCCATTTAGATAAAGAATTTTTTTAGGAGGTTTGCTGATGAAGATTATCGTTTTTGAGGTGGAGGAATGGGAGCGCCGTGCTTTTGAACAACTGAAGACGGAGCATGAGATTGAATTCGTAAATGAATTGCTTACCATGGATAATGTGAAGCAATATGCGGACGCAGACATCGTGGCGCCTTTCATCTATTCGGATCTTTCCGCCGGAGTGCTCAAACACTTGGGCCGTGTAAAGCTGGTCGCCACCCGGTCAACCGGGTTCGATCATATCGATCTTGAGTATTGCAAAGGAAATAACATAACCGTTTGCAACGTGCCGGTATATGGAGACAATACGGTTGCAGAGCACGTCTTTGGACTCCTTCTTGCAATCAGCCACAATTTGGTTGCAGCGGTCGACCGGACACGGAGGGGGGATTTTTCCCAGACAGGCCTTCAAGGATTCGATCTCCTCGGCAAAACACTGGGCGTTATCGGAACCGGGAGCATCGGCCAGTGTGTTATCGAAATAGCAAAAGGGTTTCGCATGAATGTCGTAGCCTGTGACGTGAAGCAGAACGAGCAACTGGCGTCAAAGCTGGGGTTCCGCTATGTGACAATGGATGAGCTTTTGGCGACATCCGACATAATCACTCTTCATGTCCCTTCCAATGAGAAGACACGTAATCTTATTTCCGGTGAGGCCTTTGCAAAGATGAAAGACGGCGTGGTCTTGATCAATACTGCCCGCGGTGACATAGTTGACGTAAAAGCACTTGTAAAGGCAATTGCCGACGGCAAGGTGGCTGCAGCGGGGCTCGATGTACTGCCCGAAGAGTCCGTAATCCGTGAAGAGGCGGAATTGTTGCATTCGGTATATCATAAAAAATATGATCTTGAAACCCTGCTGTTCAATCACATCCTGTTGCGTCTTCGTAATGTGATCATTACCCCGCACAGCGCATTCAACACCCGGGAGGCTGTAGAACGCATCTTAAGCACAACCGTTGACAACATCGCTTCTTTTTCCCGCGGTGAGCCCAGGAATGTCACATCGAAGGGTCGAAAGTAGGCCCCATATCGGAACAGGGAAGGTCTCTTACGGCTGAACAAAAAATGGAGTTTGGTTAGAAAATAAGAGATCGGTCTAACGGCAAGGGCCTTTCGTTAAACTCAAGGCCGTGGGCATTGTCGAAGGATAATGATGCCCGTTTCATTAAGGCCGGCCTCCCGACCGGAGGCTATTTTGGAGAAAATGTTCGGGCAAAGGAACGGGGGGTATCAATGAAAACGATCGTTACGTTTACAATGAACCCGGCAATCGACAAGAGTTCAAGTGTTGATCATGTCATTGCCGAGCGTAAACTGTACTGCAAAGCTCCATACTATGAACCCGGGGGTGGGGGTGTTAATGTTGCCCGGGCGATAAAAAAGCTTGGAGGGGAATCGTTGCTCCTCTATCCCGCAGGGGGCCTGACAGGATACAGACTCAAGGATCTCCTGGAACGGGAAGAAATAAGCCACCGGCCGGTTCCCATAGAAGGAATGATCCGGGAGAGTCTTGTTGTGCTGGAGGAATCCACCGGCCAACAATTTCGCTTTGGAATGCCGGGTCCGGCTCTGAGCAATGAAGAATGGGAACGGTGCCTCGATGAGTTGTCAACTATCAGTCCAAGACCCGATTACCTGGTTGCGAGCGGAAGTCTCCCTCCCGGCGTGCCATCCGATTTTTATGCAAGGGTGGCGCGCACAGGAGAGGAAAAGGGAACAAAAGTTATCATTGATGCCTCCGGCGATGCCCTTAACCGCGCCCTTCAGGAAGGCGTCTATCTCATTAAGCCCAATGTCCGTGAATTCAGAGACTTGATCGGGAAGGATATCAAAGAGGAATCGCAGATAAAGATTGAGGCTCGAAAGATGGTAAAAAGTGGTCGGTGCGAAGTGCTAATTATTTCTCTCGGTTCGGCAGGTGCCCTGATGGTGTTAGAAGATGTCATCGAACATATCCTGCCGCCGACCGTGCCGATTGTCAGCAAGGTCGGGGCCGGGGACAGCATGGTGGCCGGTATTGTCCTTAGCCTGGCACAGGGGAAAACGCTTCGGGATTCTGTTCTTTTCGGAGTGGCAGCCGGCGCCGCTGCCGTCATGACGCCGGGCACAGAGCTGTGCCGGAGGGAAGATGCCGAGCGGTTGTATGAAAAAATGGTTTCAGAGGCCGGATCATTTCCCTTGTCAGAATCGGAAGGTTAAAATATGGCAAACGATTGATGATCGACGATCAGTGCCCCCACAGGATAGTGCAGGAGTATGCGCTCAACGCCTTGTGGTCAACAGATTCAAAACGAAGGCATCGAAGAAATAAGAGACAGGAAAGGTTATGATGAAGTTGCCGGCGCATAAAACCAAGATCGTCTGCACCATAGGCCCTGCCTCCCGTTCGGAAACAGTTCTGGAACAATTGATTGAACGGGGAATGAATGTGGCACGACTCAATTTCGCCCATGGAACTTTGCAGGGGCATAAGGAGGATATCCGGCATATACGCGCTGTGGCTGCGAAGCTCCAACGTTATTGTCTGATTATGGTTGATCTACCCGGTCCTAAGATCCGAATCGGTAACCTCCAGGAAGAACCGCTTTTATTGGAAAAAGGGGATGAGGTCATTTTGACCACCAAAGACATTCTCGGCACGCCTGCCCGCATACCCGTTGAATACAGCAGATTGCCTGAAAGCGTCTCCCCGGGAAGCCTTATTTTTCTGAATGACGGATTCATACAACTACAGGTGGAGAAGATATTGGCGGATGAGGTGTTCTGCCGCACGATTATCGGCGGTCCACTACTTTCCCATAAAGGATTAAACCTTCCGGGGGTAAAAATATTTGCAGATGCGGTATCGGAAAGTGATCTCGCGTTCGTTGACTTTGCTCTGGGGGAGGGAATTGACACCTTCGGGGTTTCATTTGCGGAATCAGCGGATGACATCATAAAACTGAGGGAGTTTGCAGGAAAAAGAGGGAAGTCGGTCCATGTGGTAGCAAAAATTGAACGGGCAGAAGCAATCGACAACATCGACGAAATACTAAATGCAGCCGACGCAATCATGATCGCCCGTGGTGACATGGGGGTACAGATTCCCCTGGAGGATGTTCCGGCAATACAGAAAAAACTCATCCATAAGGCAAATCTTTTGGGACGTCCGGTCATAACAGCGACCCAAATGCTGGTAACCATGACGGAGAATATCAGGCCGACCAGGGCTGAGGTATCCGACGTGGCTAATGCGATTCTGGATGGAACGGATGCCATTATGTTGTCTGAAGAAACCGCCATAGGTCGGTATCCCGTCGAAGCGGTGGAAATGATGGCCAAAATCGCAACCTCTGTTGAACGGGAATGGGAAGTCATAAGAGCTTTATCCGATCTGCCGGCGTATTTTAGGGAGGGTGCAGGTCTTGGTAAAACTACCGCTGAGGATATCGTTTCCCTGAATGCGGTTGAAGCCGCGCAGGCATTAAAGATCCCCTATATCGTCGTTCCCACGCAAAGCGGGGGCACCCCTCGCCTTATCTCGCGATTTAAACCCGACTGTTGGATATTTTCTTTTGGCGGCAACGAGAAAGCGAACAGGCTACTGACAATGTCCTATGGGGTTTTTCCTGTTTATGTGGAAAATCAGGTGGATCTCCGGATTGATATGATCATGCAATTCATGGGCAATGCAGGAATGGTCCGGAAAGGTGACAGATTTATTTTAGTAGAGGGTGTATCGACCAGCGAGATGAATGGCGCCGACTCACTTAAAATAGTTACACTTCGATAAAGGATGGCAAAGGGATGGAGGGTCACGGCCTTTGACGTTACTGATATGGATGGGGATTGCGATCTGTATCTCCCGATCAGAGATGCTTTCCATCTCTTTAGATCCGAATAGTATCATCGAAGTGAAGCCGTGTATTGCGCGAATCAAGAACAAAAAAAGGAAATGAATCGATGGACAGTCAAAAAACTTCTGATCCATCCAACCGGGGAACGGTCATTTCGGTCCGAAGCAGTGTGGTCGACGTAAGGTTTTCCGAACGTCTTCCGCCTCTCTATAACGTTCTGAGGGCGGGCGGTGACGAAAACATTATCATCGAAGTGATCAACCATCTCGATTCCAGTACGGTCCGCGGCATTGCCCTTACACCCACACAAGGGTTGGCTCTGGGATCCGCGGTTATCGATACAGGTCATTTTCTAAAGGTGCCCGTTGGAAAGGGGGTGCTGGGAAGGGTGTTCAATGTCTTTGGAGAGACGATTGACAAGAGAGATCCTCTGAAAGGAGACGAGTGGCGCCCGATCCATCAACAGATCTCCCTCTGGTCGTGCAAATTTCTCGTTTCGACCGATGGAAAGACCCGAAAGGGGTCATATAAGCATTCACACTTGCAAGAAAGGAGGTGGACTGCACCCTTGTTCTGCTTGGGAATATGGCGACAGACGATCCGGAAGGAGCAGAGGTTTATGAATCTCTTCTGGAATGCCGCGATGAACGGATCATCATACTAAGCCACCGGGACACTGCGCTGGTGAATGCCTTACAAAGAAAAGCAACGGTTGTGCTTCAAAAATCGATCCGTGAAGGCTTTGGTGTGACAGTTGCTGAAGCCATGTGGAAAGGGACCCCCGTGATTGGAGGAAACGTAGGTGGAATTCGATGCCAGATCAGTAACGGGGAAAATGGTTTTTTAGTCTCGTCCATAAAGAAGGCATCAGAAAAAACAATCAAATTGATCAAGAATGAAAAACTCCGGCACCGAATGGGTAAGAAGGCAAAGGAGACAGCGAGAAAGAATTTTTTGCTTACCCCTTACCTTGAGCAATATCTTGATCTATTTAATTCTTTTGAAACAATCTATCGGCTGAAAAAGAAATTGGCTTAGGAATCTTATGAGGGAGCAAGAGCGTATCCATATCGGCACTTCGGGTTGGCATTACGGATATTGGAAACGTCGAATTGGGATGAAGTTGAGATAAAAAAATTCAAAGAAAGGAGGAAGGGAAGATGTTACCCTTTAAGAAGATTCTTTGTCCTACAGATTTCAGTGAACCATCACGTCAAGCTGTGACCGTTGCAAAGGAGTTAGCCTATCACTTTAAATCCGAATTGTGCATTGTCCACATCGTCTCCCCTGTCCCTGTTATCCCTTTTGCGGAGGGAATCCCATCGACTTTTGATACTCGCTCTTACCAACAGGAATTGGAAGTTTCCTCAAGAAAGGCACTCGAAGAAGTGGTTCATCAATTGGAATCGAACCAGGTAAGTTCACGTCTCATTATGCTCCAAGGGGATCCGGCCCAACAAATCATAGATCTTGCAGATGAAGAGAAGCCGGATCTTTTGGTTCTGGCAACTCAAGGAAAATCGGGATGGGAGCGTCTCATTTTCGGATCGGTGACAGAAAAGGTGATGCGTCTTGCTCAATGCCCCGTTCTTCTGGTTCATCGTCTTCCGGAGGAAGCAAAGGAAGCAAGTCCGGGGATTCGAGAACCCGAACCCTCTGAGTCGGAAAAAGCTCCTCCTGACATGAAGACATTGATTCAAAAACCAAAGGAGATCCTACTGGAGAAAAAAAAGGTTTATCAAGAGAGAATCGAAACCCAATTGAAGGAGTGGGAACCCCAAATAGAGGGTTTAAAAGCAAGGGCAGAACAGGTCAAAGCGGATGCTCAGACGATGTATAAGGAGCGGATTGAAAATCTAAGGCAGAAACAGGAAGCCGCCCGCCAGAAACTGCAGGAGCTCAAAGATTCGAGTGAAGAAGCGTGGGAGGAACTCAGGGTCGGCCTGGATAAAACCCTTGAAGAACTTAAAGAAGCATTTAGCCGTTCAAAGTCTAAGTTTCGAAAAAAAGTAAATGATCAAAAGCAAAGTCAGGAATAATGGAAAAATGAAAGCGGAGGTGAGACGAACCGGACTGATTGTAATTCTTCTGATCCTCCTGTGTATTCCTGTTTCCACCTCTGCTCAAGTGGTCCTCAGAATGATCGGGCCCGAGGACATCGGAGGAGCCTGGGCAGAGGTCATTCGAAATTTCCATGAAAGGCACGCTGACATAAAAATTAGTTATATCTCAGGGCCGTGGTCCACCGATGAACGACAGAACATGTATATCCGATCCTTTCTGGGCGGGGATCCCTTTGAACTTGTTTACATGGATGTAATCTGGACGGCAAATTTCGCCCAAAGGGGATGGCTCTTGCCTCTTGATTCATGGTTTCCTCAGGAAGAACAGGAAAAATTTCTTCCAGGGGACATCGAAGCCAGTCACTACAAGAGTCATATTTACCGGGTGCCTGTAAGAAGTGATGTCGGAATGCTCTATTATCGAAAAGATATCATTTCCCGACCTCCTAAGACCTGGGAGGAATTCGAGCACCTCTGCAGGACATACTCCAACCCTCCGGAACGTTACGGCATTGTGTTTCAAGGGATGCAGTATGAAGGGCTGGTATGCAATTATTTAGAATATCTATGGGGAGCAGGGGGGACCGTCTTGGATGAGAACGAGAAGGTTTGTCTCGAAACCCCTGAAAATATAGAGGCCCTCCGTTTCATGAAGAAGGTCATCGAGGAAGGCTGGGCGCCCCGAAGCGTCCTGACGTTTCAGGAACAGCATTCCTTAGAGTTTTTCGAAAGAGGTAAAGCTTTATTCATGAGAAACTGGCCTTATGCTTGGTTGAGACTGAGCCATTCTCCGCTCAAAGGAAAGGTAGGGATCGTGCCTTTTATCCACAAAGCAGGCCAGAAACCCGCCGGCACCCTTGGAGGCTGGGGATTAGGGATCGCGCAGGGGATAAAACATCCAGAGGCAGCATGGAAATTCATTGAATTTGCCACCTCAGCCAATGCCCAGAAGATCCTTCACTTTAGAAGAGGAGCCGTTCCTACCAGGAAATCCCTTTTCGATGATGCCGATATTCAGAAGGAGAGTCCCCACACCAGTGAACTTTACAAGGTGCTTCTGAAAGCAAGACCAAGACCCGTCCATCCCGATTACGCCAAAGTGAGCGCTATCCTCCAGAAGCATGTGAGCGCAGTCCTGGTCGGGATTGAACGCCCCCAGGATGCTGTGTCGGCCATGGATCGTTCTGTAAGCAGTTATATCCAGGGGAAAAAAGTGAATTGGGTTAGGCGTCTTGCCGTCGATGTTGACCTTCACAAGACAGTGGAAAATACCCTGCTTTTCACGATTCTTTCGGTGCCTTTCGAACTATTTCTCGGGCTCTGTTTTGCTCTGATTCTCAATGCCCCTTTGAGAGGGAGGACGTTGAACCGCCTTTCTGTTCTTATCCCCTGGGCACTCCCGACGGCCGTGATGGCCATGGCATGGCAGTGGATGTTTAACAACCCTTTTGGAGTGATCAATGATGTCCTGGTGAGAATCGGCTTCATTCAGGAACCCTTGAATTGGCTCTCAAGTCCCGAAGGAGCCATGTTGGCCGCTGTCTTTGCGGATGTCTGGAAGACCACACCCTTTGTGACAATTATTCTTCTCGCAGGGCTACAATCCATTCCAAAAGAGCTCACGGAAAGTCTTTCCCTTGATGGGGCAGACCTTCCCAAGAAATTACTCCACCTCATCCTCCCGATGCTCATCCCCTTTATACGGATTGCCCTCATTTTCAGAGTCATTCATGCTGCAGGAATATTTGATCTCATTTGGGTTCTCACCAAAGGGGGACCCGCAGACAGCACCCGCACTTTGAGTCTCTACATTTATGATCTCGCCTTTCGATATGATGAGTTAGGTTATGGATTTTTTCTCACCTCATTCTTCCTGCTGACGCTCATTTTGGTTAGCGTTGTTATTGTTAAGACGATGACACTCCGGTACGAAAAGGTTCCGAAATGAAAAAGATTCTTCTCTATCTATTCATGGGGCTTGTGATTCTCTACTGCCTCTTTCCCTTTTTCTGGACGATCCTGACTGCCTTGAAGCCGTCGGACGAAGTTTTCTCCCTTCCGGTTACTTATATTCCAGAGAAATTTTCCTTAGAAAATGCGGAAAATGTCTTTAGCAAAAGGCCCTTCGGTCGTTATATTCTCAATAGCCTCATCGTGGCAGGAGGAGCCACAGTATTGACCCTTTGGATTGCTTCTTTGATCGCTTTCCGTCTCAGATCTCTGGATCTGGAAAAAGCCGGAAGGATTCAGAGATGGTTCCTGATCGGAGCGATTGTCCCCCCGGCGCTTCTCGCCATCCCTTTTTTTGTGGTGTTGGCAAAGCTGATGTTGGTCAATCATTATTTCGGACTGATTCTTTCCTACACGGCTCTGAATCTTCCCTTTGCGGTATGGATGCTCCATGCCGCATTCAGGCAGTTGCCCAAAGAGCTCGACGAGGCAGCCTTGATGGATGGCTTTTCTCCAATGGGAAGACTGTTTAAAATCGTTATCCCTTTGAGCCGGCCCACCCTTTCCATTACAGCCGTGCTGGTTTTCATCTTCTGCTGGAATGAATTCATCTTGGCCCTAACACTGATGCCTTCCCAATTGAAATATACCGTCCCGGTAGGCATCTCCATGTTGAGTGGTACATCGGTTTATGAAATTCCCTGGGGTGAAATAAATGCCGCTGTGGCTTTAACCACGATCCCGGTTATCCTCTTCATCGCCGCCTTGCAACGCTGGGTGATTGAGGGTCTGACGACAGGAGCAATGAAAGGATGATGAAATGGCGGAAGTTGAGCTGAAAAATGTAAGAAAATTCTTCATGGGTGGGAAGATCACGGCTCTGCAAGACATCAACCTCAGAATCCCAAATGGAATGTTCACTTCTGTTCTCGGTCCCTCCGGCTGTGGAAAGACAACCCTTCTCCGATTGATTGCAGGTTTAGAGAGACCTGATTCCGGAGAGGTTCTGATCGGGAGAGGCGTCGTGAACGATGTGCCTCCTGGTAAGCGGAACATTGCCATGGTCTTCCAAAACTATGCTCTTTATCCTCACAAAAGGGTCTTTGAGAACATGGCCATCGGGCTCAGGTTAAGAGGATACCCGGAACATGACATAAAAAAGAAAGTGTATGACGTGGCAAGAATGCTCAACCTACAAGATTTCATGGAAAGATATCCAAAACAGCTTTCCGGAGGACAACAGCAGCGCGTGGCTCTCGGAAGGGCCCTGGTCAGAGACCCGGAAGTCTTTCTTCTTGATGAACCACTGAGTAACCTGGACGCCCAGGTCAGAGAGGTGACCCGGACAGAGCTTAAAAAACTTTTCAGGGATCTTCAGGCCACCGTGATCTATGTTACCCATGACCAGACAGAGGCCATGATGATGTCCGATTTCGTCGTAGTGATGAATCATGGAACAATCAGGCAGACTGGAGAACCCATATCCATTTATAAAAATCCAGACCATCGATTTGTGGCAGAATTTTTAGGAACCCACCGCATCAATCTGTTTCATGGGAGAATCGAAAACGCAAAGTTCATCTCGGACGACGGCCTGATTGTTTTTGACACGACGATCAAAACCCAAGGGGAAGTCCTGGCAGGGATCAGACCCGAACAGATCGTCCTGGGGACACATCAGGAGATCTCTTTGAAGGGAACCGCCGTCCTCACCGAACCGATTGGAACTACCCACCTTGTCTCCGTCAGGGTCGGCGAGAATGAATTTAAAATACTTACGGCCGAAACACCTCACCTCCAAAACCAAATTATGGCCTCTTTCTCCCTTCACGATGTCTACTTCTTCGATGATCAGAGTGGCCTTCGCCTGAGGCCTGATTGATGAGAAATTTACTTTCAAATGTGAGAGAGATGGTCTTGTTCACCTTCTCCTTTCTCTTTTTTTCTATAAAGCCTTTCAAGGAAATCCTTCGCCAATTCTCTCCCCCCCCAGCCAAAGGAAATGGATAAGGCAAGCACGATGCCGCCAAAGGTAATAGAAAAGGCCGAAACAATCACTTTCTCAGCAATGCCCAAATGATAGAGAGACATGGTCAAAGTGAGAACGATGATGAACCATCGGACAGAACCGCTGAGGAATTTGGCTGATTCCATCTGGGCATTCACGGCTGCAATCAAAGCGGCCTGGCTTAAGAATATAGCGACCAAATATCCGATGACCAGGATAATCATCGCTGCAAAGAGATTGGGAAGGTAGTTAAAGAATTGGGCGACGAAGTTTTGTGTCGCGGCCACTTCAAGCGCATTAATCCCCAGGATGAGGGTGATGAGGACAATGACCCAATAGAAGAACTTACTTAATAGATTTGCAGGGGAGTAGGACATTCCCCCTTTGGAGAGCATATGGGTCAATCCCCACTTTTCACCAATCTTATCAAACTTAATTGCATTTAAGAAACGTAAAAGCAATATCTTTATTGCCCAGGCAATGAGAAACCCGATGATCAGAATCGTGATCATCGCCAGCAGATTAGGCAGGAATGTGGTCACTTTTCCTAAAAATTTGTTAAACGAATCATATATGGCGCTTTGCCAGATCTCTCCCATGCTACCCACCTCCTTTTTCCTTACCCCAACGCTCGATGAGGTAAGGCTTCATCTCCTCAAAGACTTTGCAAAGAGACTCGATCCCCTCCTCCACTTCGCCGGCCGAACTCCTCAGGTTCTCCTTGACAAAAGAAGCCACCCTCCCCAAATAAAGCGGAATCATCGATTTCAATAAGTGATCACGATGAAACGACCCCCGATGATAGATCGTGGCAAAGTCATAGATAATGCGAACCCACAAATCCTTGGGGAATGAAAAAGCCTCATCGGATAAACGACCAATCGATTCCAACCAATGGGCTGTCTCATGGGTCAACGCCTTCCCCCATATCTCCATTAAATCTTTCACCCCCAACCGGAAATTTCCCACCATCCGCTCAATATTGACAGAGACAGGCTCCAGCCCCACCTCATAATGGAATCCAAACGTCGGAACAGCTTGGGTTTCTTTAACCTCCTTCCACAAAGGCTCATATTTCCCCATCATCCCATAGACCGAAGAAACCACCTGCGCAAACATCGGTCCCAAATCGCTGCCCGGATCCTTGGCATCATGGATTTTCGCCCCGAGGTAGGATTGGCATACCCGATACCCTTCCGCAATCGCCAAAGTGGTCATCCAAATATCAATCCCGAAACGGGCCACATCGGTCTCCCACACCTCCTGGGTCAAATAGAAACTCGCTAACTTCCCTGAAAAACCAAAATCTCCTCCAATGGGCTGACGAATCCTTTTCCCATACAAAGCCCGAGTCAACGGATAGACAATGCTGTTCGTGATCGTCCCATCGAACTTATGCCGGGCATAAAGAGGAGCCACATAATCAAAACCCTCTTCATAAACAGGCCTCAAAAGAAGTTCCATCCACTCCGGAGTAATCGACCTTAAATCCGAATCTACCACCACACAGGCTTTTGCCCCAAGGGATACCGCCGCCTCAAAAATCGTCCGAAAAGCACTCCCTTTGCCGGGGATCCCATGGTAGGGGGTGACAATCTTCGAGAGCGGATGAACGGGGTGAGATGTCAGAATGGTCTTGAAATCCTCTATCTGTACCTTCTTCACCTCTTCCTGAGTGCCATCCTTCGACCCCCCATCTGAGTTGACCAATACCGCCTTCGCCCTCGGAAAGTACTTGGCAAGACCCGCCATCACCGCCCGCACCACATGCCCAATGGTCCGGGCATTGTTGTAACTGGGGACCCCTACCAATATGTCCGCCCCCTCCATCTCCTTCAATTGAGTCTGAAATGATTGTTCCATCTGATCTCTCTTAACCTATTCCCAACATCCCTCTAACCACTCACCCTTTCCTTCTCTTTGAACCCTCCCCGAGTGCCTCTTAACCCTGACCTTATAACGGAAAACTTATTTTCTGAGAATAGGAATCATCATCGGTTTTTTCATGGCTCCTTGCTTTTATTCCCATTCTGCCCCAGAGAGGCAGGTTTGTATAACACGGTCTCCAGATTCTTGATCTCTCGCTTCAATTCTCTTGAACGAATCGACGTCTTGACCACTCTCGGAATCCAGAAAAATAAACTGATCAGAATGCCGGCGCCGATGGATCCAAAGATGGTATAGACCAAGGAGGTCTCAAATTGCCACAGAAGAAATTTAATGTTTATAAACGGGGCGTCCGAATTCTGGACCGTAAAGATGGCAATTCCAATCGCCATCAGAAAAATCAACCAATAGAAGAACTGCATCGATCTCCCCTTTCCATTTAGATTCCCAACTTATGGAGCATGTTTAAAATCAATTCGTTCCAGGCCTGTGGCCCAGTGTCATCGACCATCGTAATATTTTGAATCGCTGATAGAACCTCCTCCGAAACGTTATCTTTCCCTTTGAGAAAAACAGGAAGGTCAACGACTGATAACATGGGCAGGTCATTCAGACTATCTCCAATTCCAACCGTCAGAATCGAAAGGAATTGCTTCTCGTAGAACTCTTTCAAAATCTCAACGGCTTTCCCCTTATCGTTCTTGCCCAAAATATGGTGAAATTTTCCTCCCCACACGTAGCTCAAACCCATTTCCTCAATCTTTTCCCTTACCTTTTCGACTTCTTTGTCCCCTCCCTCCACCATAAACGGCTCATCGTACTCTCTCTTCTTGGCATACCCTGCTTCTATCATACTTAATCCGCAAAGAGAGGCAATTTCCTTTTCCGTCAAATCGGAGAATCCCCGAATCTTTATCCCGGTCTCCTTTTTAATTGCTTCTAATGTCTCTCTAATGTGTGGATGGAAAGCGCCAAATTCTAAAACAAGATATTCCCCTGATTCTCTGTCATGAGAAAAAGGAAATGAAAAATAATATCTGGGGACGAATACCGCCCCTCCGTTTTCAGAAATGAATGGGTGATCGTTTTCCAACTTTCTCCGGTAAAATTCAATCTCCGCCCTTGTTTTGCTGCTTGAAAAAACAAGGGGGATGTTTTTCTGCTGAATGAAAAGAAGAGCGGGCGTCGCCTGTTCAAAGGCATAGGTGTTTCGATCAAGTAACGTTCCATCGAGGTCAGTAAAGATGATAAGTTTACGTGTTGTCGTCATCGACCGCATTCTTCAATCTCTCCAAAAAGTCCGGGATCGCAGAGGTCACCCGACTCCAATTAGGAATAAGGGGAATGCTTAGGGGGTCCTCTAAAAATGCCTTGCCGGCCAATTCAATTCCTCTGGTAAAGGTTTCAACAGCCACTCCTTCCTCATGGCGATCGAAGTCGAGCCCGTTGATGGCCGCATCGTCATGATATTTTGTGATGGCCTCCTGCGCCATTCTTAAGTAAGCTGCCTTTAATGTCTTAAGCAGACTTTCGGAAAGATCGATTCCCTCACTGGCTAAGTTTCTAAAAAGGTTCTTGGCGATGTCCGTAGACATTCTTAAAAGCCCTTTACTCGGATCATCCGGAGAAAGTTCCTGGTGCTTATGCTCATAATTCTCTGTCAAATCGACCTGACAGATCCGCCGGAGGGAACAATTTCGAAAGACTTCCGAGAGGACCCCCACTTCAAGGCCCCAATCCCATGGAATCCTATTGATCCTTGCCAGATCCGTTATCATTGAAAATTCTCCGGCTAAAGGGTATCGAAAGCTATCCAGATAGACCAGAAAAGAAAGGTACCCTAAAATTCGTTCAAGAGATCGCAACAGAGGGGTAACTAAAAGGCGTGTCACTCTCCCGTGCAATTTATTCGTGACCCGAGCGTAATATCCCTTGCAGAATTCATATCCTAAATTTGGATTGGTGACCGGGTAACACAAACGGGCTATGAATTCTCTATCATAACTCAGGATATCGCAGTCATGAAGAACAATCACCTCGCTCTTTTCACTGGCAAGAATATAACCAAAAGCCATCCAGGCGGAACGTCCTTTTCCATCCTCCCCCGCTGAAATATCATTCTTGTCCAATATGTCGTAAAGGGATTCCACTCGTCCCCCATCGTTCCAGACGATAATCGTCTCCTGCGGAAGTATGGAAAAGAACTCTTTTGCATGTTCAAACTCTTCTTTATTTGCCCTTCCCAGAGTGACAATGACCTGATTGATGTATTTGACCCTCTTGATCTCTGAAACAATACTTTTCAGGGCCTTCTCTTTAAGTTCGGAATAGAGAGAGGGTAAAACGAGTGCAATGGGATTATACCTTGAATAGAACTCCAATTCCATCTCTATCCGTTCGAGGTTCATTTTTTTTAAATGATGGAGGGTGGTGATCACTCCGGGTTGAAAAAAATCGCTCATAGATCCCCTCCTTGTCTTTGGAAGAAAGTTGAAATACCCTCATTATAATCGATTATCGTCGCCTCACCAAACCGCTTCAACAAACGGAACAAAGAGAGGACCCTTTAGGGATAAGCCATTGAAAAAGCCAATCTAAGGGTGGGCATTATGATCCTGGCTCATCTTCAATGAATTGTTCGACCTTTTTCCCGGACGAGGTAGAAATGTTAAGGGTATTTTTCTTAAGAGATCGGATTTCAAAGGACTCCCCACATAAACAATGGGATAACAGGGTTTTACTCATGGTTCTTTTGATCAGACTTTCTACCTCCCCGGTCGTCATAATTGCCTTCCCGCATGTTGGGCATTTCACTTCATCCATCTTTTCCCTCACTTTGCTCTGAGTAAACATTTCGCCAGAGTGATGCTTCGACGTCCTGACTTCTTCACTAACTTGCCGATCTCTTTTAATGACCGTCCTTTTCGATAACTCGATAGGGTTAATAACATCGCCATGTTCACACCGGTCACGACTTCGACTTTCTCCTCTTTTAAGAAAGAAAGACTGAGATTTGTCGGGGTCCCACCCAAGACGTCCGTCAGAATCACCACTCCATCTCCGTCATCAACTTCCTCGATTTCTTTTTGAATCCGCTCTTTAACTTCTCTCCCTTTATCTTTTGGCCAGACAGAAACGCCTCTTGTTTTCTGTAAATTTCCAACGAGAACCTGAACCGATGAGATGAGAGCCTCCGCCAACCTTCCATGGGAGACAATCAGAATTCCGACCATTCTTAACTCCACCTTTTTCTTAAAAGATCATTTCATGAACCAACGTTCTAAGTTTATTGAAAAGAATGGGCTTCTCTAAGTAGGCGGTCGCTCCTCTATCTAAGGCTTTACGATGGACCTCCTGACTTCCAAATGCGGTGATCACAATGATCGAGACCTCCGGTTGAAGTTTCCTGATCCCTGGAAGAATATCTAATCCGGTTAAGCCAGGCATTCGAATGTCGGTGATGATCAGATCAAAAGACTCCCTGGCGACCTTACGGAAAGCCTCGGAGCCATTGCTCACAGAATCTATCTCAAACCCATCCTCCTCAAAGAAATCTTTCAACAAAGACCTCATCTCCTCGTCATCTTCAATAATCAATATTCGTTTCTTGCCATTCTCCATCATGACCATCCTATCATCGAATGAAACAATTTCAGGAAAATTGTTGCCTCTGTAAAAACGGGATTCCAAGGAAATTTTAATTACCCAAGAAGGCTAACCCAACCCCGCTTGTGAAGGAAAAGCCGAAAATAGCCTTTTCAGAAACTCTTTACGATACCATTAACGACGAGATATCGGTTCTTTTCATCTATTGGATACCCGGGGATTTCTGAAGTATTTGAGAAGTTCGGAATCGGATTCAAGGAGAATCGTCGTTTTTCCCTCAAAAAGTTTTTCATAAGTCTGGAGTCTCCTGAGAAATGAATAGAATTCTGCGTCCTGTTCATAAGAAGAGGCATAAATCTCCGTGGCACGGCCATCCCCTTCGCCGAAAAATTTCATCTGCTGTTGATAGGCTTTGGCAAGGATGATTTCTTTCTCTTTGTCGGTTTCCGCCTTGATCTCCCGAGACCGCTGTTCACCTTCGGACCGATATCGCATAGCAATCCGGTGACGTTCTGCCTGCATACGGGCAAAGACACTGGCCTGAACCTCTTTGGGAAGATCAGCCCGTTTGATTCGAACATCAATAATCTTGATGCCAAAACGTTTCGCCAACTCATGGGCTTCTTTCGCTACCGTTTCAACGATCTTCTCCCTATCCTCCCTGATGAATCCGATAAACGTGTGTTTGGCAATCTCCTGCCTTAAGCGGGCAACCAGGATATCCTCCAGTCGTGCGAGCGCCCCTGCCTCGGTTCTAACGCTCCGATAAAATTCCAGAGGATCTTCAATTTTCCACCGTGAAACATGATCCACCACCACCCTCTTTTTGTCGGCGGTGATGTATTCCACAGCAACGGCATCCGTTGTCAAAACCCGCTTCTCAAAAAGGTGCAGGGTTTGAAGGATTGGAACCTTGAAATGCAATCCTGGCTCTTGAATGGTTCGGATATATTTTCCGAATTGGGTGATAATGGCCTGTTCCTTCTCATCGATCGTGAACGTCGCATTTGATAAAAAGATAAAACCGATCAAAATTAAAATGGATGTGATGATCTTTTTCGTTTCCATGGTTATTTACTCCTTCTTATCTTCTTTGTTTTCTTTGGGTGAAATCGTCATCTCTCTCAAGGGCAGCCACTTTAGAACCGAGCCTTTCCCTTCCGGGGGTAAAATATATTTTTCTCTTCCCGGCAGGACTTTATCCAGAGTTTCCAAATAGAGCCGCTCCCGGGTCACATCTTTCGCCTTCCTATACGCTCTGAGAACATCTAAAAATTTCGTGGCATCCCCCTGGGCCCGAATGACCCGTTGCTCCTTGTATGCCTCTGCACTTCGTACCATCTGGGTAGCCTCCCCCTTGGCTTTGGGAATGAGGTCCTCGCGGTACCCCTCTGCCTCCCGCATCAGGCGTTCCCGATCCTCCCATGCCCTGACCACATCGTGGAAGGCATCCTTCACCTCTTCGGGCGGGTCAACCACCAGGAGCCTGGCCTCCGTCACCATCAAACCTGTCTGGTACTCGTCTAAAAGAGTTTGAAGGTATTTCTTAATCTCATCCTGAACAACAACCCTTCCTTCGGTCATCGTATAATCAATTGTATTCCTGCCTACCACGCTTCGAAGAGCCACCTCCGCAGAGGTCTTTAAGGCTACCTCCGATTCTCTCACCCGAAAGAGGAATTGAGAAGGATCTTTGACAATGTATTGAACAAAGAGTTGGGCATCCACAATATTTTCATCACCCGTTAGCATCAGGGCTTCCTTGATTTCGGGCCGTGACTTACCCGAATACGGATCCGTCCGCAAGCCTATTTCCGCCCTCCTCACTTTGGCTAAATGAACCACATCATGGGTCTGAATGGGCCAGGGAAGACGGTATCTCAGCCCGGGGGAAGTTTGATCCACCTCCTTCCCAAATTGCCGAATCACCCCCATTTCCCCTGGACCGACAATATAAATTCCCGATGCTATCCAGATTCCGATTACGATGGCTAAGAGGATGAACAGAATTCTCTTTCCTCCCCAACGGAATAGTTTTTGCTGAATCTTTACAGCAATGTCCTCCATCGAAGGGCCGCTGTAGCCTTGTCCTTCACTTCCTCTAATAAATTCATCATCATCTTTCCAGGCCATCTTTTCCTCCTTGAAATTGAAATCAATAACAATCATTATCAGCAAAAAGAATGCCGAAGATTTAAATGAAAATTATTTGAAATTTCAATCGGTTAAAATGTATATGCAAAAATTAGGAGAGGTTAAATCGTGGAGAAAAGAGACATCCTGTGGCAATTTGCTACAAACTCAGATGAATCCCTACATGGAGGAATGGCTAAACCCCGGCAGATTTAAAAAAAGTCTCAATGATTGTTCTGGCCTCCTCCTGAATACGGATAAGGTGTTCTTTACTCTTAAGGCTTTCCGCATAAAACTTGTAAACATCTTCCGTGCCGGAAGGCCGGACAGCAAACCACCCATTTCGGGTGACTACCTTAATGCCACCCAATGGAGCCTTATTTCCCGGAGCTTCGGTCAGCTTGGCTGTAATGGTCTCTCCGGCTAAGGTGGATTCGGTTATATTATCTGGAGAAAGTTTCCCAAGAACCTCCTTCTGCTTCGGAGTGGCTGCGGCGTCGATTCTTTCATAGGTCGGATTGCCGAACATCTCTATCAGATTTTGATACTGCACACCGGGATCACTACCGGTTCTTGCCGTCATCTCTGCTGCAAGGAGATTGAGGATGAATCCATCTTTATCTGTTGTCCACACGGTTCCATCTTTTCGTAAAAAGGAGGCTCCTGCACTTTCTTCTCCTGCAAACCCAAGGGCGCCGTTCATTAAGCCCTTGACAAACCATTTGAATCCAACCGGGACTTCGGATAAATTTCTCCCCATCTCCTCCGCTATCCGATCGATCATGCTGCTGGTCACCAGAGTCTTTCCAATGGCCGCATCCTTGTTCCAGTCAGGCCGATTATGAAATAGATACCAGATTGCCACGGACAGATAATAGTTGGGGTTCATGAGCCCCATGCTTGATGTCACAATACCATGGCGATCACCGTCAGGATCGTTTCCGAAGGCGATATCATATTTATCCTTCAATTCGATCAGTCTGGCCATGGCATAAGGAGAAGAACAGTCCATTCGGATCTTGCCATCATGGTCAATGGTCATGAAGCCGAATGTAGGATCAACGATAGGATTGACCACATCCAGGTCTAATTCATACCTCTGGGCAATCTGTTCCCAAAATGATAGGGTGGCCCCTCCCATGGGATCGACGCCAATACGCACACCGGACGATCGGATGATTTCAAGATCGATGACATTTTTAAGATCCTCAACATAAGAGGTAATGTAGTCATATTGGCGTAGGGTGCCTGTTTTAACGGCCTTTTCAAAGGGAATCTTTCGTATTTCTTCATGACCGGACTGTAAAATGGCATTGGCTCGGTTCTCTATCCAACGCGTTATGCTGGTATCGGCAGGGCCGCCGTGAGGCGGGTTGTATTTCAATCCTCCGTCATCGGGAGGATTGTGAGAGGGTGTAATGGCGATACCGTCGGACAGGGCAGCCTTTCTTCCCCGGTTGTAGACAAGAATAGCGTGAGAGATCACGGGGGTAGGAGTGAAATTCAGATTTTTGTGGACCATGACGTTGACCTCATTCCCTGCTAAAACCTCGGCAACCGTCATATGGCTTGGATCTGAAAGAGCATGAGTATCCATTCCAAGAAAGAGAGGGCCATTAATCGCATTTTTCCTTCTGTAGTCACAAATAGCCTGGGTCATGGCCAGGACATGACCCTCGTTAAAACTTTTCTTAAAAGACGAACCCCTGTGCCCGGATGTTCCGAAGATGACCCTCTCCGCAGGATTTTTGGGGTCAGGACGATTTAGATAGTACGCGGTGACTAATCGAGGAACATTGACTAAGATAGAATTTGGAGGTGGCATGCCCGCTAAAGGATGTGGTAACATTCGAACTTCCTCCTTTGACTACCTGAATTCGATTCTGTAAAATAATGTCACGCCGCTTTCGGTTCCTGTTGTGGTTTCGATTTCCAACCGTTTGGAAAGGGTATAACGAAGCGTGACAAGAGCGGCGTCGGTGAAGAGCGACCGACCCAAACTAATATAGAGTTTGGGGGTGAGGTACTTTCCGATGGTCACCATAGAACGGGAGACTTCATCCCCGCCTGGCGGAGTGGTAATATCCAGTGTATCCAGGCCAAACATCTTCTTAAGCTGGCCCTGCAGGATCACGGATTCCCCTGCAGAGAGAAGGGCTCCTGCCGCCTGAATCAGGGAGGGAGCTGCTTCCGTGCCTTTGCCAAGAGGCTGGCCTAAAACAATGTAGGCAAGAATATCTGTATCCGTCATGGAGGGTCGAGAGTAGAGTTTGATGATCGGTTTCTGAAGAGAACCCGTCACGGCCACGCCAGCCTGAATGTCATCTATTTTTCGAACGGCTAGGGCATCGATGGTTGGATTGTCAATAGAACTTCCGGCGAAAAGGAGACGCCCCCGTATAATCTCAAGTTTCTTGCCATAGAAAATATAATGTCCTTGAACCACGCCGATTTCTCCCTCTGCAGCAATCTTATTCGGATCCTGGACATTGAGTCTCAACCCTCCTTTCAGACGGACATCCATCCCCTCCGCTTTGTAATAGACCTTTTCTCCCAAAAGCATGCGAACCTGAACATCCGGGACAATGGGCAGAACTTTTTTCGTTGCCTCCGGCATATCGACCACCATGACATCAGGACTGGGACGGATCACGTCTTTGGTAGGGGGGCCGGAAATCAGGAGATCGGGAAGCAGTATCTCCCCCCTTACAGATATTTTTTCCGGGGTGCCATGGAAATCGAGGCGGGGAGAGCTCAAAACCCGTAGCTCCGGGAGATGAACGGTCTGAAAGCGTTCCCCTTTCAGATGGCCCTGGTAATGAGAAACCTTCCAGTTTTCGATTCGGACGGTTGCATTTCCTTCAATCTGCCCGGGACCGGAAAGGATTCGAAAGGAAGTGATGCGAATCTCCTCTCCTTTGAACTGTGCTTCTCCATACAATTCCTCCAGACGAATGCCAGCCGCGGGCAAATAGGCTCCTGCCTTTTCCAGTTTAAGATGACCTTCAAGGTTGGGTCTCTCCCATGTCCCATTTCCCATGAGGTTGAGATGAATTTGCCCTTGACTCTCCTGAACCATGCCCGGAAAGAGAGCTTGAAGGAGTCCCTTTTCCTGAAATTGCCCTTCGAGAGAGAGCCGGATGGAATCCCTGAAACGAATGGTCGTCGGCCATCGGGAAGATAGAGGAAACTGGAAACTTCCGTTGGCATAGCCATATTCTTCGAGTGCCAGAGAAATATCCCCGAGTAAATGATCGTCACGCCAGGCCCATTTTACATGTGCGGCACGGAGAGGGGCCCTGATGGAACCTCCCTCGTTCTCCCAGCGCGCAACTCCTTGAGAGATCCTCAGCTCGCCAGACGCATCGAGTTGACGATTTGACCACTGTCCGGAGAAGTGGCCGACTACGCCACCTTCAAGAAAAAGCCGTTGAGGGAGATAGGGCTTGAGGAGGGTGAGGTCTATCCCCTCCCAATTTGCCGCAATCTTTCCCTGATCAGGAAGGGCCATCTGGGCAGGCTGCGGTGATGAAAGGTTCCCGTGAAATTTACCTTTTTTTTCTGAATCGAAATCCCATGTCAATAGAAGTTCCTTCTCATCCCAATTGAATTTCATCAGTCCTTGAGCCAACTCTAACTTTAAGGACGTCTCTGGAATATTGTTCTTTGCGGTGTGTTGATGGGTTTTGGCCGCCCCCAGATGGACCCCTGCCTTTTTAAGTTTTAGAAGACC
>DCUS01000051.1 GCA_002327885.1 Syntrophaceae bacterium UBA2208 | reverse complement strand
TCCTCAAAATTTGGGATGGGCCGCACGGCTCCCTTCGGTTTCAGAGATCGACAGAAAACATTGAGTGCGGAGAGGTAAATATGCTCGAGGGAGGACCGGCTCACAACAATATAGCCAAAGAAAGCGACCGCGGGGATAGCGTGGATCAGGACCCGGTGCCAGACGAGGAGTTCGTTTAACGGCTCGGAAGGCAAAACGAGGATGAATTGGGACAGGATGGAGCTGACCGGTGCCCATGAGAAAGAATCAGGTGGGAGACTTCCACCTGTAAGGGCCAGTCGGTAGCCCTTGACCAGATAGCCGGTGAGGAGGATCATAAAAACCCAGAGATATTTCAGGTGGTCATCGGGTTTCGAATCGAGCCGTGATGGTTTGAAAACAAATCGCCGGACAACAGCCATCGCCCCCCCTAATAGGATGATCCCTCCCCCTACTTCGGAGATCCAGGAGGCAAAAAGATAAACGCCCTGAGGCGGGGCTGTCAATCCAGTCAACGGGGAAAAGAGCCGGATCCCCTTTCCCAGGAAAACAAAGAGTGTTCCCCAAAAGATTAGAAAATGCATCATGCCCGGGTATCCCTCTCTCCAGAAGCGCGCATGACCGAATGCCACGCTTAGAAAAGTCCTCAGCCTCTCAGGGATTCGGTCCGAACATTCCTCCTCTTTTCCAAGACGCCATAACCGGTAATGTTGCTGCCGGAAGGTGTAGATGAAAAGCCCGGCCAACCCGATGAGAATTAAGCAAAAGCCGATGCTGACAGGGTAAATGACGTTCAGGATGTATGCATTTTGCTTTGCCCAAAAGTCCAGATGTGTCAGGTCCACGTCGATTCCTCGAACCAAGATTAAGGTAGAAGTTTGGGGTAAAATAGGGTCAGATGGGCAATAAAAAATGCCGAGACCACTGCGCCGACAATCCTCAGCGCCCATCTCACGAACCGGTCGTATTTCGAATGAAAGCCGACATCCAGGATCGTCAACCGGGCGGCCAGGAAAAGGCAGTAGATTACCCCCACCAGGATCAAAACCTCAATGACAATGGCTGTAGCCCTCAATTTTTTTCCTCCGTATCGGACACCAGGGGCTCACTCCATCCGAATCCCGCTCAGGCGGGATCGATTCCCTCACCTTTCAAAAATCTCACAAATCAGGAGCTTCCTGGCTGAACCGTCGGGCCTGTTCCTGCCGGGATGGACTCGCCGGTCCGGGCAGGGAGAATTTCCAGATACCTCAGACCAAGGACAAACAAGAGTCCCACGAACGAAACAATGCTCAGGCTGAGCATGGTTTCCCAGGGCGTAATCGGAAAGATCCCCGGTTCCCCCCATGGGCCTTCGATCTTGCCCGGGAAAAACGGCTGAGGATGTGCCGTCCCCGGGATGACCAATGCCGCCCTCTCTCCAAAGACCCCTACGACAACCGAGACAGCGGCGGCAACCACTCCGCGCAGAGTATTTTTTGTCTTCGGGTGAATAAGGATGATCAGAGGTAAAACAATTCCCATACCGATTTGGAAAATCCAGAAGATCCACCAGTAATTCCCGGTGAA
The DNA here is from genome assembly GCA_002327885.1 of Syntrophaceae bacterium UBA2208. Classification (GTDB taxonomy): domain Bacteria; phylum Desulfobacterota; class BSN033; order BSN033; family UBA1163; genus UBA1163. The sequence continues at coordinate 8,281 of DCUS01000051.1, read as the reverse complement.
TAGGTACACCGCCGCCTCCCGGTTAGGAAAGTAGAGATGGGTCAGTTTATCGATGAAAACCATGACCAGGAGGATAAGAATCATGCTGGTGAGAAGTCTACCGAGCGAAAAGATCAATTCGTCCTGAATGACCCTCCGGGTGAGTTTAAAGGTCACGACTGAGGTCAGGATGATCAACGATGTTCCTGAGGTAAGGGCCGCCGTAAGAAACTCAAAAGGCTTAATCGGCGAGAAGTAGATCTCACGGTTCCCGATGAGTCCGAAAATAGCACCTGTCCCCATATGGACGGCGATGGCCCAGAGAACATCCACGGTTCCAACGATGGCCGCCAGCCGTTTCTTTCCTTCGAAGATCAGCCAGAGATAGACCAGCATAAGTGTGATGTATCCCGTATAGAAAATGGAGTTGATGGCAAAGAGGGAGGTCATGTTGTTAAGGTAGAAGTACATGAAGAGCCGCCACGCCTTCTCGGGCCTGCCGAGATCAACCAGGACAAAGGACATGGCTCCCACCATGAGCAGGATTCCCATGAAGACGGCCATTCGCCCAATGGGCTCATAGATCTCCCGCTTGAACACGTAACTAAGGGAAGAGATAATGATGGCCCCGGCGCTGAGGCCGATGAAGTAGATGTAGAACGTGATGAGTTGTCCCCAGGGGATGATGTTGCTGACCCCCCACACCTGTTGCCCCTTAAGATAAGCCACCAGGAAGCTCATGATGAAGACCCCAACCATTGCCCCCAGCACGGCGACAAGAACCTTATAGCCTCTCGATGTCCCTTCAATCGTTGAATAGTTCCGTTCCATCTGTCAGTCCTTCACCCCGTTAGAAAGCCCCGGCATGGGATGGTGGGTTCACCGGGAGAGATAAATGACCTTCGGTTGTGTAGCCAGTTCTTCCCGAAGCCGGAAAGAGGCGCGGGAGGCCAGGAGTTGCGCTATTGGGCTTTGAGGGTCATCCAGATCCCCAAACGTCCTTGCGTGTGATGGGCATGCCTCGACGCAAGCAGGGACGACCTCTATCCCGATCTTTTTCCCCTCCTTGAGTCCCTGGTCGATCCGGTGGAAGCAGAAGGTGCATTTTTCTACCACGCCCTGGGTTCTCGCAGGAAAAGGCCAGGGGTCCCAGGACTTGCGATCAGGCGGCTCGTCCTGGCGGTGATAGGCCTTTGTCTCCTGTGCCTTGTAATTAAAGCTCCTCGCCCCGTAAGGACAGGCCACCATGCAATATTTGCAGCCGATGCACCTCCGGAAATACTGGACGACGATCCCATCATCCCGCTGGAAGGTGGCCTTTGCCGGGCAGACCGTGACGCAGGGAGGATGATCGCATTGCATACAGGGCATGGGAATGACCTCTGTCCGGACATGGGGGTATTTTCCCTTTGTCACAGCAATCATCTTATGCCAGTAAATATCTCTCCTCGACTTCTGCTCCTCGGGCGATCCGTGGGGAACGTTATTTTCCTCCTTGCAGGCGACAACGCACGCCTGGCATCCAACACATTTATCCAGATCGATCACCATGCCCCATTTTGCCATCCTGCACCTCGTCGACCCTTAAAAATTATATTATTGCCAGATTAGCAAAAAAACTCTTGCCAAGCTAAACACCAAATCCCAAGCACCAAATTACAAATAAGCTCCAATAATCCAAATTCAAAACTCCAAGTAAATCATTTTGGTTATTTGAGTTTTGAATTTGGAATTTGTCATTTGGAATTTGAGATCGTATTATGCCTTATAAATTTTGACCCTTGTGTTGAAAAACGCAGACTGTCCGCTCAGAACATCAAAATCAATCCCGGTCACCTCGTTCGGATTGCACCCGATCCTCTTTTGCCACCTTCCGTAAGAGGTATGCCCTTGCCCGCAGGGTATGGAAACAATCCCGGGATGGATCCCCTCGGAAACCTTGATGAGTGTCCGAATTTTGCCGAAAGGGGATTCAATCCAGACCTGGTCCCGATCCCGGAGATTCATTTTCCGGGCCGTCTCGCTATTGATCTCTGCAGGGCTCATCCATCCCACCCCTTGCATGGGCAGGAAGATCTCTTGGGCCCAGGGGTAATTCTGGCTCCCGTTCTCAAAAGTGAGAAGTGGCTGGTAAGGGAATAGGATTAGGGGATATTGTCCCTCTTCCCCCAGCCACTTCGCATCCGAATAATGAGGGGAAAAGACCATCCCTCCTCTTACTTCTCTTCCATTCCTTATCTGAAGAGTCCGAAGGTTCCCGGAGACAAACTCAAACTTTTTAGAAGGGGTATGGAAGATTCGAGGATATTTTCTGTATTCGTAAGACGGCCCCTTCCAGACTCCTTTTTTTCGAAATTCCTCCCATGGAAGGAAAGAAGACGTTCGAAACCGGGCATAGCCTTCTGCTGAGCCTCCAATATCCTTGAATGCCTTTTCCACCGCTCCCGGAAATTTTCCAGCCAGAAGAAAAAGAATGTCTCCAATCGATTTTGAATCTCCTCTCGGTTTAACGACGGGTTGTTTGATCCTGATTTCGGCAGAGCCTGATCCAGGAGAAGAGTGATCGTATCCCCATTCCTCCAAAAAGGTGGTTGAAGGCAGGACCAGATCGGCAAACTCCGCCATTTCACTGATAAATGGAGCGACATGAACATAAAACCGGATCTTCTTAAGGGCCTCCTCCCATTGGCCTGTGCCTGGGGCGGTCATATTGAAATTGCTGTTAAACCCGATGGCCATTTCCATCGGGTAAGGTTTACCTGCCAGTATGGACCGTGGTACTTGATTTGTGACAACTCGAGCGGCTGGAAAGTCTTCCGTCCCATGAAGATCCAGAAAAGGTTGTTCGAGCCCTTTTTTTGCGATCTCATCACGAGGGCCATTCGGAATCGTCCGGTACTCCGGTGATTCCTGATAGAGAATTCCGCCCGGCACATCAATGCTCCCGACCAGCGCGTTTAAACAGTGGATCGCATAGGCTGTGTAAGATCCTCCAGGCCAAGCGATGGCTCCCTTGCCCGGGATCGCCAGAGCAGGTCGGGTTCGCGCAAACTCTCCTGCGATCCTGTATATCGTTTCAGCCGGAATCCCTGTGATCTTTGAAACGGTCTCGGGCGCATAATACTGTAGGGCTATTTGCCGGTACTGATCAAAACCTACGGTCCATTCTTTGATAAACCTTTGGTCAAAAAGTTCTTCTCTGATGATGACATGGGCGATGGCCATGGCGAGGGCGGCTTCGGTTCCCGGTTTGATTGGAATCCACTCGTCAGATTTTGAGGCGGTCAGCGAATACCGGGGTTGGACGTCGATGATCTTGGTTCGAATGGGTTTTTCACGACGCATTCTGCCCCATTTTCTAAGCCACCGAGCAACCGGTGGGGTCGATTCAAGAAGATCCGCACCGAAAGAAATTAAATAATTGGTTTGATCCAGATCATAGGCACAGGCATCAAAATGACCGTCTGCCATCCAGTTCCCTATCTTTTCGGCCTCACGATCCAGGCCGTCTCCAGAGACCAGATTCGGCGTACCGAAGGCCTCTGCGAACCGTGAAAGCAGGTCTTCATTGCTTCTCGAGTTTAATCCGGATAAGAGCAAAAGGCGGTGAGGCTGTAAGGTATCATGCAGGGATCGGATCTTCCCAACAATTTCTTCTATGGCTTGATCCCAGGAGATAGGCTTCCAAAGGGGATCAATCCCTCTACCTTTCTTCGTCTGGGACCTCTTTAAAGGGGAAAGGATCCTCTCCTGGTCATACAAGACCTGAAGGCCGATGTGACCGCGGGGGCAAATCTGACCTTCCGAAACCAGGGATGAGCGATTCCCTTTAATCTGTATGGCTTTCTCACCTGCCACCTTCACGGTTATTCCACAGCGGGCAGGGCAATTTAAGCAAGAGGTATGAATCCATCTCCCCTTTGGAGCACTTGCCGCACCGGGTTGACCAGAAGGAGCGGAATCGGATTGTTTAGGTATTCCGCTGGCGCCAATAGAAAGTCCTGCTATCGCTGCCAGTTTCAAGAATTTTCTACGACTCAAACGCGAACCATGGACATCCTTCTTGTCTGTCCGCGAAAAATGACCGTCCATCTTTGTCTTTGCTCCCATTTCCACCGAATACAAAATCGAAAATAAATTCTAAGTGCTGGCGTTAACCGCAAAGGAGGTTCGCCTCTAGATCAAACAGGGCGCTTTGTTCAGCCAATCAGTAATAATAAGTCGAAATGCTTTATGTTAATAGACAAAAAATTAATAGTCAAGGATTTTGCTCACTCAAAATTGTCAATCATTGCCTTTCACTGTAAAGCTTGTTCATATTTTCACATGCCTCCCCATATATAGCAAGCTATAATATTCCTGTCAAGAGAAAAACGGTAATCAGCGCGAAAAAAAAAGCAAATAAATTAGCAGTGTGGCCGGGAATGTGTTAAATATTTAAATAGATATTTTTAAAGTAAGTAGTAATAACGGATTAAATTAATAGAGGAGGAACTTATGTTTGAAATCACGGAAAAGGCAGGTGAGAGGGTCAAAGAGGCCATAAAAGACAAGGATCCCATCCCTTCGGTCCGTGTTATCTATAATGAGGATGGGTGATCGGGGCCCTCTCTGGGCCTGGTTCTGGATGAATCAGGGGATGACGATACTATTTTTACAGAACAAGGAATTACATTTACGGTTAATAAAGATCTCTTTGAACGTGTTAAACCCATTAAAATCGATTTCGTGGATACCCCTATGGGGTCCGGGTTTTACATCTCTTCGGGTTTGCAGGGAGATAAATCCTGTGGTTCCTGCAGTTGCTAAAGAAACTTCATCGCTGAATCATCTTTGAATTTCTGATAGCAATCTTTAATATATCTTGGCTATTTTCTGGGCTTCGGCTTTGATTAAATCTCTGAGGGTTTTGGGCTTGATGACTTCTACAGCATTGCCGTGCTTCAGTATCTCCCTCTTTATTTCTGAGAAGTCTGAAACGGGGAAACTTATTTCAAGAGATCCATCTTGGAGGAGTTTTACCTTTTGCTCTTTGTGCCATATCTGGCCTTTGATCCACTTCGACTTTTCCGGTGTAAACCGTAAGATAACCTCTTTTGTGGATTTTCCTTTGTAGAGACCGAATGTCGAAAGAAAATATTTTTTAAAGTCAAAATCTGCCGGTATTTTGAAGGATTCGCTCAAAACATTTGCCTCAGAGATTCTGCTCAACGCAAAATCTCTGATTTCCCCTCTCAAATGACAGTAACCGATGGTATGCCATGTCCCCATGTAATTAAAAAGGTGATAAGGCTCCACCCTCCTTTCGCTTTTTTCTTCCGCCGCCGGAGAGTTGTAGGTGAAGTTTAAACATCGTTTCTTCAGGCAACCCTCCAAAACCGCTTTGAACACCGCCTCCGGGGCCGGGGAATACTCAATCAATTGAAAGGAGAAAGCGTCATCGATGTGATCTGCTTCAACCGAATGCTTCTTTAGAACATTTGTAATCTTATCCACAATGGAAGATATTTCATTTCCAATAGACCCGCTACGAATGTCCTGAAGCATCTTTCTCGCGATCAGAAGAGAGGAAAGCTCCTCAGGGGAGAGATAGACCATGGGGAGAGAGAATGTCTCATCATCGTAAAAATATCCTTTTTGACTTGAATCGTAATCCAGGGGGCAACGGAGCCTGTCTCTCATAAAATCAATGTCTCTCTGTCCTGTCTTACTCGAAATTTCGAACCGCTCCGATAGGGAGGTCGCATTGGGATATTTTTTCTCCCTGACCTGATTGTCGAACCATACAAACCGTTCGTAAATATTTTTTGTACCCATCCCTAAAAATATTTCCCTTTTGCGGATATTTAGAGACACTAACTTTACCAGAATTTACTCAACAATCATTAAAAAGTCAATTCAGATTTTGGGGTAACATTCAGATTTTGACATATGTCAGATTTTGACATGAAAAGTTTCCAGGGTTAGTCGTGGCTGCAATCGCGGGGAAGGTTTTCCCTCAGACGGGGTTTCGCTTGTTTTCCTTCTGGCTTTGATTTAGTCTATTCTTATAAGGGCAACTAAAAAAGGAGCACCTTAATGTTTAAGAATATTTTCCCGTTGATAAAAGAGGAAGAAGAACAATGACCAAGAAGATGACTTATGCGGGTGTTGGCGTTGATTATGAAGCAATGGATCCATTTAAGCGGCTAGCCCAGGCAGCTGGGCGAAAAACGGCCAAAAACATTTTGCGCCTCGGTTTTTCGGAGGTGGAAATGAGCAGGGGAGAAAGCGCTTATCTCATGGATGCCAGCGATCACTATGTGGCACACGTAGAAGAGGGTTTGGGCACAAAGAACCTGGTGGCGGATGCGATGTATCGGTTAACCGGGAAGTCTTACTATGATCATATTGCCCAGTGTACTGTCGCCATGATCGTCAATGACATGATTACGCTTGGCGCATTGCCGCTTTGTGTAGCGATGCATCTGGCGGTTGGTGTTTCAAGCTGGTTCAATGATGAAAAGCGTTGCAGCGATCTCATCAATGGCTGGAAGAAGGCGTGTGAATTAGCGCGTTGTACGTGGGGCGGCGGGGAAACGCCAACTCTAAAGGGTATTGTTCATCCGGATGCTGTCGTTCTGAGCGGCTCGTCTGTCGGGGTCGTGAAGCCCAAGAGCCGTCTGATCAATGCGGCCAACATCCGACACGGGGATGCGATTGTCATCATCGGCAGCTCCGGCATCCATGCCAATGGGCTTACGCTGGCGCGGGAGATCGCCGAAAAGTTGCCCGAGGGTTATCTCACCAAACTCAGCGATGGGCGGCTCTATGGCGAGGCCTTACTCGACCCGACGATGATCTATGTCCCTTTGATTGAGGATTGCTTTAATGAAGGCGTTGATATTCATTATGCGGTGAATATCACAGGCCATGGTTGGAGAAAATTGATGAGAGCCACACAGCCATTCGCGTATATCATCGACCCTATTCCCGTGTTGCACCCCATTTTTACTTTTATTCAAGAGCACGGGCCGGTGGAGGATAAGGAGGCATATGCCAATCTCAACATGGGAGCCGGATTCGCCCTTTATGTCAGAGACAGCGATGTGAAAAAAGTATTAACCATCGCTTCCCGTCTTGGTATGTCCGCTTTGCGGGCAGGCACTGTGGAGTCCAGCCAGGTGAAGAAAGTGATCATTCATCCATTGGGGCTGGAGTATCTTGGTTCAACGCTGGAGGTCCGTTGATTATTATGGTATCTCTTCCCATTCTGGAGTATCTGTATCCAGGGGTGGACGTCTGATCCGGACACGTGTAGGATCAACAACAACGATACATCCCGAAAGGGCAGTAATATCCGTTTCTTTAACAAAATTGACGATGAAACGGTTTGTTGTTAGGGGGCCCATACTGTGAGGTCGAAACAAAATAATACCTGGATGCGTTCCTGGGGGAAATTTTCGGAGGTCTGCAAATTCAAGGTCAAGGGTGAAAAGGATTAACCCTTCGGACTTTGCAGCAGCTCCGACTTCGACGTCAGATTTTTCCAGCAGGCCTTCCTCCACAGCAGTAAAGACATCGTAGCCTTCCTGCTGGAGGTGTGGTTTCAAGTGGCGCGAAATGTTCTCGTCAAGTTTGATTTTTATCAAGCGCTGATTTTCCAGACATTCTCTCGTGTAAGTTCTGCTGCATAGGCCACAGCCGCCCGAATGTCATCAATGGTGAGGGAAGGATAATGGTCGATGATTTCCTCCGGAGTTAAACCCTCAGCCAGCCCATCCAGGATGATCGAAATGTAGATCCGAGTTCCCCGGATACAGGGCTTTCCAGTACAAACTTTGGGATCAACGGTCACCCGAGCCAGCAATTCTTCTCTTGTCATGGCTAACCTCCAATTCGATGACAATATCACCCTCCCCAAGGGAAGAGGGTCTGGGTGAGGGACATCTCTATTTTAATGTTAGCACGATTGCGATATTTTTGTAAGCCGTGCAAGGGTAGCTCGGAAGCCGTCTCGGGCTTCCCTTCTATTCTTGGTGTTTCTCTTTCCTCAACGAGTGTGTTTCCTAATCGAGTCTCCGATAGTCCCTATTTCTTCTCAACCATTCCCATTTCCAACGTTGCTTTTCTGCAAAGTCATCTTTTTCTGGAACATTTCCTGATTATCTTTGCCTTATCGAATCCTTTGGTAAGTCCTCCTCTCCGCAAGTTACCCAATATTCTTCTTTTTGGCGGGAGGTTTTTGAGACCATAATTCAGGCGCCTTACTCTTTAGTTCGGTTTCAATTAACTCCGAGATCCATGCTTGTTCGGTCGTTCC
>DCUS01000216.1 GCA_002327885.1 Syntrophaceae bacterium UBA2208 | reverse complement strand
ATAATATAAAAGACCCGCATTCTAAATTTTTGGAACCTGACTGCATCTCCCCCTTTCTTGCGATCACGACACCGTCCCACAGGGGAGAGGGAGGGGCGAGGGGGAAAAGAATTTTGATCACCCGGGCCCGTGAGCAATCGGGTGAATTTGCGGCCTTGCTAAAAAAAATGGGGGCAGAAGTGATCGAACTTCCCACCATTGAGATCGCCCCCCCCCTCCGTTGGAAGGAACTTGACCGGGTCCTCCTTCAGTTGAGATCTTATGATTGGCTGATCTTCACCAGCGCCAATGGAGTTCATTTTTTCTGGGAAAGGTTAAAAGAGAAAGGAAAGGTTGGTCTGCCCTCCTCCATGAAAGTGTGCGCCATCGGACCTGCCACAGCGAAACAATTAGGGAAAAAGAAAATATCCGTTGATTACTTGCCCAAAGAGTTTATCGCTGAGTCCATCCTCGATGGATTTCAAAAAAAATTTATCAAAGGGAATCGGATCCTTCTGGCCCGGGCTCAAAAGGCACGGGATATTCTCCCAAAGGGGTTAAGAAAAATGGGAGCGAAGGTCGATGTGGTAGCGGTCTATCGAACCGTCAAACCGAAGGGAGGATCGAAAAGATTGAGGCAACTTTTGGCAGATGGAAAAATCGATGTGATCACTTTTACTTCCTCGTCGACGGTGAATCATTTTGTTGACCTCCTTAAAAAGGAAAATATTAAAAAATGGTTAAAAGGCATGGTCATTGCCTGCATTGGACCGGTGACGGCCAAAACAGCAAGGGATTGGGGAATGAAAGTCCAGATTCAGCCCAAACAATACACCATTCCCGGCCTGACCCGGGCCATCGCCGAATATTTTTCCACTCTCTCCTCCCCTCTCCCAAAGGGGAAAAGTTGCAGGAGAGGAGGAGAAGGAAATGATCCACTCTCCGACTGAGGTCATCCTCTTTGATCTCGGCAATGTCATTCTCCCCTTTAACCATTATCAAATTGCAGAGAAACTTTATCAATTTACTCGGAATAAGGAATTCCAAGATTCACAAAAGATATTTTCTTTTCTCTTCGACCTTCAAAAAGGGGCCATCAATGACTTGGATATAGGAAAGATGTCCCCCCCGGATTTTTTTCAATCTATTCAAAAAACCCTTGATCTTTCAATTCCCTTTGACGAATTTATCCCTCTCTGGAGCGACATCTTTGTCGAAGACCGGGGGGTCTCCAAGATCATTCTCGCTTTAAAAGAAAAGAGAAGACTCGGCCTTCTCTCTAACACCGACCCTCTCCACTTTAACTATATCCTCTCAAAATTCCCCGTCATTCAGATCTTTGATCAATGGATTTTGTCCTACGAGGTGGGATTTAAGAAACCTGCTGTCGAAATCTTTCAGGCGGCCATGAAGTGGGCATCGGTCGAACCCGAAAAGATAATTTTTATCGACGATATAAAAGAATATGTTGACGTGGCCGCCTCCCTCGGCATGCACGGAATTCATTTTATTTCTTCTGACCAACTCAAAGAAGAATTAAACAAAAAACTGCAGTGAGATGGAAGGGGAAAAAACGGTTGTTCCGGAGTCCGTCACCTCTTTAGGGCATCACGTTGACCCCTTTGTAGAAGGAATGCTATAATCCGGCTGAGGAAAGAAACCATGCGCCTATTGAACCCAAAACAAGAAGAACTGCTCCGAGATGAACGCAAGATCATGAATGATCTCCAATTGGCATTGGGGCGCCTTGGGATCGAACGGGAAGATCAGGAGGCTCTTCAACAGTCCATCCAACAGCTTGATGAACTCTTTCTCATCGTGGTCGTGGGTGAGTTTAATGCCGGGAAAAGTGCCGTGATCAATGCTCTCCTCGGCCAAAGACTTTTGGAGGAAGGAGTGACCCCCACCACCACGAAAATTTTTACAATTCGCTTTGGAGAAAAGCCGGAACGAAAGATGGTGAGTGAGCAACATATTCTTCTTTCCTTTCCGGTCGAATTCCTCTCTGACCTTAGCATCATGGATACACCGGGCACCAATGCTGTCATCCGTGAACATGAAATCATTACCTCCCGATTTGTCCCCCGCTCTGATCTGGTTCTATTCATCACTTCGGCCGATCGCCCCTTTACGGAAAGCGAGCGGATATTTCTGAAACACATCCGGGAATGGGGAAAAAAAGTGGTTTTCGTGGTAAATAAGATCGATATTTTAAAAAATGAGGAGGAGAAAAGTCAGATTGAAGCCTTTATCCTGGAAAACGCCCGCCTCCTCCTGGGGGATACGCCGACCATTTTTTCGGTAAGCGCCCGGGATGCCCTGCGGGCAAAACAGGGGGAAGACGATCTCTGGGAGAAAAGTTGTTTTGGGTCGCTTGAACAGTACATCCATCGCACTCTGGATCAGGGAAACCGGTTTGGCCTCAAACTCCTTAATCCCCTCGGAATTGGAAGCTGTTTGGCTGAAAAATACCTGGAGAAGATCTCCTCCCGGTTTCAGTCTCTCAAAATCGATTTCAACCTCCTCGATGATGTGGAAAAGCAGCTCAACCTATACAAAGAAGATATGCAACACCATTTTACCTCCCGAATGGCAGAAATTGAAAATCTCCTTTTTGAAATGGAAAGGCGGGGCCAGGGCTTTTTTGATGAGATGTTCCGATTAGGACGTGTTTTTGATCTCCTCTCCAAAACCCGTATTCAACAGGAATTTGAACGACAGGTGGTCTCCGACATCCCTCAACGCGTTGAAGCAAAGGTCGGGGAGATCATCCACTGGCTGGTGGATTCAAATCTAAGACAGTGGCAGGCAGTCATAAAACATCTGGCCGATAGGAACCGTGAGCATCAGGGTTCTATTCTGGGAGATATTGGAATGGATAGTTTTTATCGAGACCGCCAAAGTCTTATCGATACGATCCTTCGTGAAACACGGCGGGTGGTTGAAACTTATGACAGGACCCGAGAGGCCAGGACCATAGCAGAAAGCGCCCAGACAGCCGTCGCCGCCTCAGCCGCCCTCGGAGTAAGCGCTGTAGGACTGGGGACGATCGTTACCACTCTGGCCACCACCGCAGCCGCCGACGTGACAGGAATCATCATGGCCAGCTTTATGGCGGTATTAGGTTTTTTCATCATTCCTGCCCGACGTCGGCAGGGAAAAACCAAATTGCTGGACAAGATCGCCTCCGTTCGCAAACAACTCATCCATTCGTTACAGACCCACTTTGAAAAAGAAATCACCCGAAGTTTGCAGCACATTCATGAAGCCATCGCTCCCTATACTCGTTTTATTCGCTCCGAACGGGAAAGAATCACCAAGTGTCAGACCGACCTCCAATCTCTTCTTCAAGAGATGACTCGATTGAAAGGGATATTGGAAGAGAAATAAGACCGGGACGTGAAAAGGCCAGATTATCCTTTCCATGATGGATATCCCCAGAGTCCTCAAAAGGAAGAACGCTTGTTTTATTATATCGGATTGGTTATTGGTTCCCTCTTCATTCTTCTCGGATTAGCCGGAAGTATCCTGCCAATCCTTCCAGGCCCAACGCTCAGCTTCATTGGGCTATTTTGGGTTGCCCTCCTCCGCCATTTTTCACCTCCGCTGACTCCAACGCTCATTCTTTTCATGTTGATCATCACGATCGCTATTACAGTCATGGATTATTTTATCCCCTTGATCGGGGCCAAGAAATATGGAGCGTCGAAGTGGGGGATCTATGGTTCGATCGTCGGAATGGTCATCGGAGCCTTTCTTTCACCCCTGGGCATGCTTCTCGGTGCGTTGATCGGCGCGGTATTGGTCGAATGGATGGTTTCCAGAAAGGAGAAACAGGCTCTGAAGGCGGGTTGGGGCATTTTTATCGGGTCGATCCTCGGGAGTATCCTCAAATTAGTTGTCTCTGGGGTCATGGCCTACTATTTTATCATCGCGGTGTTATGATCATCATTGGCCCTCCTTAATAATAAGCCTGCGATGAACCAGGAAGGAAAGTCGCTCCATCTTATCTCTCTCAACCTATCCCCAACAACTCTCTAACAACTCACCCATTCCTTCTTTTTGAATCCTCTCCATCACCTTTTCCCACTCTTTTTTAAATCTTAAATATTCCAACCACCCCTCCCGCCTCTTCTGAAAAACAAGGCCGATGTTCATCATGCACTCCTTTGCTCTCTTCCAATCCCTTTTCCCCATATAATCCAGACTGAGAAATAGAGAGGTCAGGATGACCTTTGGATAGAGGGTCCATTTCAGGAAATATCCGGGATAAGGGTCAAGGTTCATATCCAGACCTCCTTTTATTTTCCCTCGCTCATAGATAAATCGCTCGATATCCCCCTTCAATTCTTCATGGAAATAAATCTTCGTTCTTTCAGGATGGAGGTGTTTAATACGGAGGAGTTTGTCAAATAAGAGGCAGTACCCCAATTGGCTGGCGTTAATGAGATAATCCGTATCCTCTCCTCTCGGAATGTAAGGGTCAAAGGGAACGCTCTGGAAAAGTTGCCGGAGGAGGATAAGATTCCCGCCCAGAAGAACGGGGGAAGAGACAAGCCGATCGTTTGAAGAAAGGATCGTTTCCCAGACCTGGTTCATCCATTTCGTCTTGTTCCACAAAAACCTCCACCAGAGACCCTGAGGGGGAAGAAGAATCGCCCCATCGGGGTTGACATAAAATCCACCCTTTCCAACCACCCACCTCCCTTTCCATCTCTGGTTCAAATACTCACAAGCCATTTTTAAATAGTGGGGATCTTCCACCACTTCATCATTATCAATGAAGAGGACCACATCCATCGAGAGCGCCTGAGCGAGAAGAAGCCCTGTGTTGCGAATTTTTGAAAACCCCGCCAGATCAATGAGAGAACAAAAAGTTTTGAACCCTTTTTGCTCTAAATATTTTCTTAAAGGATCCAGGTGGTGGGAGGAAAAAATCAATGTCTTCCCCAACCCGAGGTTTTTTACCTCTCTCCTGAAAAGCCTGTCCATCTCCCTTTCCATCTCTTTGAAAAGGCCCCCCCCGCCTCCATCCGTCAGGTCAAAGCAAACGGGGAGAATAAGCGTGAAATCCTGGTCTTCTAATATCCCGAGGCTTTGAATCGCCCTCATTGTTAATCGAACACCCTCGAGATCGAGAAGTTCATCCGGTTTCTTTAATCTGAGATAAACAGGAATGATAATCGCCTTTTTCATGGCTCCTTAATTTTATCCCCATTCTGTTCCAGAGCAGAAGAAAATTTTCTTTCTCCCGCCCTCTGACCATATCAGTTTTTCTA
>DCUS01000211.1:285-3719 GCA_002327885.1 Syntrophaceae bacterium UBA2208 | reverse complement strand
CACAGGATCGATCTTGGAGGTCCATTTGATCGCCATACCATCGGTTAATAGAAATAAATTGGGTCGGATGGCCAAAGTTTGGAGACCCACTCTGAAGCTCATCGGCACCGGAATGCCAATATAGGGAAGACCAAAATCGAAATAAACGTTCTTAACTTCTACGGCCGCCCGGTCAGCAGCCCAGTAGCCCATCGCATTTCTCTGGGCACCGGATGGGCTGGCATCGCCCCACCGGCTGGAGTCCATCTCAAAGAGGATGGTTCCGCTCAGATTCTTGTCCACGATTGCATTGAATCCGAGCCTGGCGCGGGATTCAAAATAATTTACCTTTCTGTCCAGAACCGGCCCTTTTGTTCCATAAAGAGGTGATGCTGGATCGGTATTCCACTTAAAATTGGCCGGTAGAGCATTGTAAAACCCACCCGCAGGGTTAGCGGGAGTGGCATTTACATTGTAAAACCATTGCGCATCAATCATGCCGAATGCTTTAAACTCCAGAGCATTGGCGCTGGCGCTAAAACCCATGAGCATTAACCCCAATACGCTTAATAAAACGAACTTTTTCATCTCTTTTCCTCCTCAACGTTTAATTAGTGTTTTGTGAATCGTGTTTTGTGACCGATAAACCGCTAACAAAATTCACTACCACTATACTCCCTAAACTCTCTCACCTCCTTTCCAGCTTGAATTTGTGAAAAAAACATACAACAGCATTAGAAAGCTCTAATTCTATACCACCCTCTAAAATGCTTGTCAAGTATTTTTTTGTGTTTTTTTTTGTTTAATTTAATGGGGTTGCATTGTTAAAAAAATATCTTTCAATTGCCCTCCCTGGTATCATTGCGAACGCCTGCCTGCCGGTAGGCAGGTAGTGAAGCAGTCTCCGAGATTGCCACGCACCTTCCCGGTGCTCGAAACGACCGGGTAGGAATAAGGTTTCGGTTTCTAAATCGGAAATTGGGTTCGTGTTTTTTCCGTGACTCATGTTGGCGATTGGTAGTTAAAACAATTTGAAAAAAAGGATGTTGCTTTTATCTTTTGCGAAGATGGAAGTGCCTTCCTGTTCATAACCGACAATCGCCACGACCAACTGATCCTCACCGCTGTTTTGGGCATCTTTTATTTGATAATCAGCGATATAGCCTTTGATTTCTATTGTCTTCCAGTTTGTTAACAAGCCATTTTCTTCCCAGATCAGATTCTGGATTGCTCCTTTTTCATAGCTTCTCACTCTTTCAAACAATGTTCCTGTTTTGAATTCATTCTTATTGACGATGATCTCCGGGAGGCCGTCTCCGTCCAGATCCCTGACGAGAATCCTCCCGGGAATGTAGACCCTGAAGGGAGGGGCCTCGTGTGGTCGGAAAGGCTCCGGCTTTTTCTTGTTTGTGTCGTAGAAATTGCCCGTTCCCCCGTAACGGTCGCTGCTCTTCCACAACTGTTTTCCATCCGGAGAGAGGACGATTAAACGCTCCGTCTGATCAAACAGGATGATATGAGGCTTTCCATCGCCACGGAAATCAGCCAGGGTCATTCCGAAGATAATCGTTTCTTTCGGAAAAGGCATTTTGGGTCCTTTTTCAAAAGCTTTTTTCTTCCAGACAAATTTATAGATTCGCCCGACAAAAACGCCGTCCGATCCCATTTTTTGGCCCATCAGGATGGGCCCCTCGTTGGGATGCTCCAGGACGCGGAAATACCAACCTGCCTTTTCAGTGATCTTCCTGAATTTTCCCTGTTCAAATTCTATAATAAATGAGGCGAGGTTATCTTCGACGACAGAGGTGACAATAATTTCGGCGAAACCGTTCCGATTGACATCCCTGACGTCAAGGGTCAAAAAATTGTGCTGGAATCCTATTTCGATTTTTTGAAATAGGCTGAGCTTGTCTTCATTGGATTTAAAAATGTATAGGTTATGCGCATCCATCACAACCACTTCATTCTTTTTATCTCCATCCACATCGCCGACGTCCAGACCCTTGATCTCAAAATTAAAACTCTGGCTCTTCTTGTAGCCTAATCCCTCAGGCCCAATCCTTCCAATCCTTTCCTCCCGTTGAATAAAAGGATGTCTGGGTCCGGTGGGGCGGCCAGCCGTCGTGCGACGGCCAAGAATTTTAAATCCGATGTCCTGGGCAAAATCTCCGATCTTTACCATCACATCGTCAATGCCTTTATGCTGGGTGTAAACACCAAGAGGAGGCTTTTCCTCGGTGATGCTGATCAAGCGTGCATCCAGGCTGATATAGTCTCCGATCTTTGTGATGCTTCCGAGAACAATATAGTCAGCTCCGACTCTCATCCCGATCTTCTTGGCGCTTTCTTCATCAAGACGCATCGGTCTCTCTTCATATAAGGCCCGTTCGACCAGGGACCGTTCAATGATCACGATTCTGCCTTCTACGGTAATTCGGGAGATGAGGATGTCATGGATGCCTTCCCGGAGATAGTCCAGATTTTCCTGACTGTGAATCAGAAATGGGAGGACTGCCACCTTATAGACTTTGTTGGAGTCTCGGGATTGGGTCATCGAGGTAGAAGGAAGGGTAAGAATAAGGGTGAGAAGCAAACACAAGATTATCCCTTTAATTTTCATTGGAGGTCCTTTCGTATTCCCATCACCCCATTATGGGGCAAGGGGTTAATTTGTGAGGATTTTAAGTTGATTTATAGGATTTGTCAAATAGGAACTACAATATATCAATGCAAATTATAAAATTAACAATGAAAAATTAGCAAGGCGTTCAATTGCTAATTGATTATTGCTAATTGAGCATTTTGCAATGGTCTTTTTTGGATCAGCCTATTTTAAATACCATGGCGGCTCCCGTATCTCCTGCGGCGCAGCCAGCCCACAGGCCATAACCACCGCCCAGCATGACCATCTCTTCGATCAATTCAGCGATCAGCCTTCCTCCGGTCGGCCCCTGGGGATGACCGTAGATCATCGAATTTCCGTAATTGTTCATCCAATAGGCATCCATTCCCATCTTTTTGCTCATGTAGATATCGTTGACCACGAAGGGGCTGTGGGTTTTTACCGCTTTGAGGTCCTTGACCGTGATCCCTGCGTCTCGAAGAGCCATCTCCGACGCCGGAACAGGGGCTTCCGCCATATAACCCTTCTTGGCTCTTGAAAAGCCATAGGAGATGATTTGAATCTCCACTTTTGGGTCTGCGCTGAGCTCTTTTGCTTTTTCTCGAGTGGTGACGATAAAGCCAGCATTCCCATCCGCAGGGTGAGTCTGTGAGCCATAACTGTGGACCCCTCCTGGCTCAACAGGAGCAAGTTTGGCAAGACCCTCGGCGGTGGTGTGGATGATTCCTTCGTCAACTTCGATGAGTTTGGTCTCATTTCTGCCTACTCTGATCTCTGCAGGAAACATATATTTTTTTTGGAAAGCCCGATCGTTGGCCAAAGAGTCTAAATA
>DCUS01000211.1:0-199 GCA_002327885.1 Syntrophaceae bacterium UBA2208 | reverse complement strand
GGCCCATTCGAACAGCGATCTGACATCAATGCGTATCCTGTCTGGTAAGCTCCGAGTTCGATATTTGTAGCGGCCAGATAGATGCAGGTGGTGGAGGTAGTGCAGGCTTGATTGACCATGAGAGCCGGAACATCTTTTGCACCCTCTACTACCATGGCTGCCGCCCAGGTATGACTATAGAAAAGGTGATGCTGGGCTA
>DCUS01000192.1:10482-11319 GCA_002327885.1 Syntrophaceae bacterium UBA2208 | reverse complement strand
TCAGAAAATCAATATAATTAAGCTTGGTCAACCAATCGGCATTATTTAAAAGAAGAGCTTTGTCTTCCGAAAAATTTAAAAACCGAGCGAATTGTTTCTTCTGGGCTTCGGCATTTCTGCTTATCTCTTCATAGGTCAAAATCTGCCGCATCTCATCCTTACCGCTGGGGTCCCCCACCAGTCCTGTTCCTCCTCCCACCAGGGCAATCGGTTGATGGCCGTTTCTCTGCATATGGGCCAGGGACATAATGGGCACTAAATTTCCAACATGAAAACTCGATGCGGTAGGGTCGAAGCCGATATAGCAGGTGATCCTTCCTTCTAATATCTCCGGAATTCTTTCCTCATCGGTAACTTTTTCAATAAAACCCCTCTNNGCATGTCGATAAACCTCAATGATGTAATGGCACTTTAATTCTCTTAATATCTTTTGCTTTTCCCGTTTTTGAATCCACTTCAACGACCACTCCTTGAAGCTCGATCTCTTCTGTAGCGATATCAAATTTCCAGGGGATTTGAGTCAATAAACGATCCAAGGCAATCTGCTTGCGAATTCCAATCACAGAGGCCATGGGTCCCGTCATCCCGACATCAGTAATATAGGCGGTTCCTCCATCCAATATTTTCTCATCGCTGGTCTGGACATGGGTATGNNGTTCCCAATACGGCGCTTACCTTCCCGTTTAAAAACCAACCCATTGCCATTTTCTCCGAGGTGGCTTCTGCATGGAAATCGACCAAAACGATAGACGTCTCTCTGCTCAATAATTCAACTTCCTTTTCTCCGACGCGGAACGGACAATCCAGGTGCTTCATAAAAACCCTGCCTTCCAAATT
>DCUS01000192.1:10180-10366 GCA_002327885.1 Syntrophaceae bacterium UBA2208 | reverse complement strand
CCCATTCCTCCCGCTACATTCTCTCCATTCGCAATTGTAAAATCGATTTTTTGATCAGCGATGACCCTTCCTAATATCTCCTGAATGGCTTGCCGACCTGCTTTTCCTACGATATCGCCGACGAAAAGAATGCGCATCTTTCACCTATTTAAATACGCACGGCGCATAGGGCATAGCGCATAGCGT
>DCUS01000192.1:0-10038 GCA_002327885.1 Syntrophaceae bacterium UBA2208 | reverse complement strand
CTGTGGGCGGGGTTCTTTACTTTAACCTTGAGTTTTAAGCTTTGAACCATAAAATTTAAACTTGAAACTTGTAACGTGAAACTCGAACTTCCTATTTGGCGTAATCGACTGATCGCGTTTCTCGGATCACCGTCACTTTAATCTGCCCGGGGTAAGTTAAGTCCTTTTCGATCTTGCGGGCAATATCCCTGCCCAGAATGACAGAATCCTCGTCAGAGAGACGTTCGGGCTGAACCATGATACGGATTTCTCTGCCTGCTTGGATGGCAAAAGATTTTTCCACTCCAGGAAAAGATTGGGCAATTTTTTCTAAATCCTCCAGCCGCTTTACATAAGTCTCAAGCATCTCACGCCTTGCCCCGGGTCTCGCCCCCGAAAGGGCATCCGCCGCCTCCACCAAGATATCGAGCATGGACTCTGGTTTTTCCTCTTCGTGATGAGAGGCAATGGCATGCACGATGATAGGCGATTCACCGTATTTCCTTGCCAGGTCCGCCCCGATCTTTCCGTGGGAGCCTTCCACTTCATGGTCGACGGCCTTTCCAATGTCATGGAGAAGACCCGCTCTCTTCGCATGTTTCACATTGACCCCGAGTTCTGCAGCCATCACCCCGCAAAGAAACGACACTTCCAAAGAATGCTGATAAACATTCTGGGCAAAACTTGTCCGATATTTGAGCCGCCCGATCAATTTAATCAATTCCGGATGCATCCCGTGAACCCCCACGTCGAAGGTCGCCTGTTCCCCTGCTTCGCGGATGGACGTTTCTACCTCTTGTTCTACTTTCTGGACAATCTCTTCGATCCGCGCAGGGTGGATGCGCCCGTCGCTCACCAGACGTTCTAAGGCAATCCGGGCAATTTCCCTCCGAACGGGATTGAACCCTGAGAGGATCACCGCTTCAGGGGTGTCGTCGATGATCAGATCAATCCCTGTGGCCGCTTCGATGGCCCGAATATTTCGGCCTTCACGACCGATGATGCGGCCCTTCATTTCTTCATTGGGGAGATTGACCACAGAAACCGTCCTCTCCGCAACATACTCCCCGGCATAACGTTGAACGGCCAGACTGATGATCTCTTTTGATTTTTTATCAGCGATTTCTTTCGTTTCCTCTTCCAACTTTTTTATCTTTTTTGCTGCTTCGTGTTTCGCCTCATTCTCCATGGCCTCCATGAGCAATCGCTTCGCCTCCTCCGAGGACATCCTTGCAATGTTCTCCAATTGAAGGCGCTGCTTTTCGAGAAGGGTGGCCACCTTTTTTTCTTGTTCCTGAATATTTTTTTCCTGCTGGACCAAATTTTTCTCCCGACGTCCGATCTCCGCCTCCTTGGTGTCCAGAAGCTCAATCTTTTTGTCTAAATGAGATTCTCTCTGGATGATCCTTCTCTCCAGGTTCTGGATCTCCTGGCGTTTTTCCATCGTCTCTTTTTCCAACTCGGCCTTTTCTTGATAAAATTTATCTTTGGTCTGGAGGAACGCCTCCTTTTTTATGATCTCGGCTCTTTTCTCAGCTTCCTCAATCAACCGTCTGGCGACTTCCTTTGCCGAAACAATTCGGGCCTCGAAAAATCTTTTTCTCAAAAGGAATCCAATCAGTCCTCCGAGAAACGCAATAATAGAAACGAGAATAATATACATTTCAATGGATAACTTCAATGGTATCTTCACCTCCTTATATATAAAATCGCAAAGCGCACAGTACCTGCCCTCCCCAAGGTTTCTGGACACTTTCGTCCGAGGCCTGACTAGGGCGCCGGACGAGGCGGGGCTTTGTGCCGGTAGACATAGCGCTAAGCGTATCGTCTAAAAACAAACATTCTTTCCATCGTTCAAACCTGTTTGTTCCTCATTCGGTTCGGGACCTCCCGCAGGAGGATCCCCTCGTGGCATGAACAACGTCCGTGGCTTGCGATTCGACCACGACCTCGCTGATACAATTCACTTCCAAGATTCAACAAAATGATATCGTTAGAAACCCAAGAAATAGGGCGGAGAGGGAATGGGGAAAAGACCGGTCTCACTCAATCCGACATGCCTTTTCTGCCGTACGCATGGAAGAAAAAAACGAGGGGGACCTTGAGGGTAATTTGCAATGCTTCTCCATTATATAACGAAAACCTAAATCTCCTTGAACGGATGAACGAATCGCGCTGTTCTTCTTCTCCACGTTCAGAACCGTTTCAAGAGGGGAGCGACCGAGCGAGAGGGGTTCCAACCTGATGAAAACTTCTAACCCCATCCTCAATCGGACCCACATCTTTTTAAATTCCGGTAGGTTTTCGATCCCTTTCCATTGAATCATAGGTATCCAACTCATTTTTCCCTGCCAGCGCCTGCCTGTGAGCAGGCGGGGCATATAGGCGATATCAGGATTGAAAATATTTTCTCTCTTCCCTTTATTCCACTTCACCTTTCATCTTTTGACGAGGGCGTCACCCTCAAAATTTCACACTCACGTTTCCATGATTAATGATCCGAAAAACCTGTTACCAAGGGTCCCCTTCCCGAGGGGTTACCAATAAATCCTCCGGCCTCCCTGACCATCCCGGCAAAAAATCACCCGTTGATGGCGGTCTTTTCCAGCTCCATTCCTCCCATTTTAATATCTATCTTCTCAACCAAATTTTTTGACCTCGACTCAATTTCTTGCAGCAGAGCGATCCTCTTCCCCTTCTCTTTTAACAGATCATCTGCAATATTAAGGGCTGTCAAAATCGCTACATTCAATGTCGAGACACTCTTGGTCTTTTTTAATACTTCGTCCATTTTCTCATTGACATATTTGGCTACTTCCTGAATGTAGTTTTCTTCGGCGTCGGTTTTAACCGTATAGGTTTGACCAAACACCTTGATTTCGACTAATCTCTCATTTCCCATTCCCAATCGCCCTTCCAAAAAATGTTGGGTAATACATTAAGTATCAATGTTCTTAAAACGATGAAGGAGTTGATCGATCCGTGTCTTGACTTTTTCTCTGTCCTGTGAAAGCAGTTTTAATTTTTTCTCCAGTTGGATCCCTTTCTCTTTCTCGATTTCCAGGCTGGCGGCCAAATGGTCCCGCTCCTTTTTTAGCTCATGAAATCTCGTTAAAAGGTGACCGATCTTCTCCTCCAGATTTCCAAGCAATCCCTGTTCTTCTTCTGGAACCATCTCCTCTGTTTGTCTATCTAATAATATTTCTCCAGCCATAAAAAGTCAACCCNNTTTGGTCTATTCCGTTAAGAAACTTACGAAGTAGACAAGACAAACGAAATAAACCAGATAAACTAAAACTCATTTATGAAGCGCTGAGCAGATAGGCTCTGATCAGTTCGTCGATCTCCCCGTCCATGACTCGATCCGCCTGATGAATCACCTTATTGCTGCGATGGTCTTTTACCATTTTGTATGGGTGCATAATATAAGAACGAATCTGGCTTCCCCAGGCAATCTCCTTTTTTGAATTGTGGAGTTCTTGAAACTGTTCTCCCTTTTCCTTCATTTCCTTCTCGTAAAGTCTCGCCTTTAATATCTTCAAGGCGGTCGCTTTATTTTTATGCTGGGATCGTTCGTTCTGACACTGGACGACGATACCCGTGGGAAGATGAGTGATTCGGACGGCAGAATCGGTCTTATTGACATGTTGCCCTCCTGCCCCACTGGACCGAAAAGTATCCACTCTTAAATCTTTTTCATCGATGGCCACCACAATATCGTCAGAGACTTCGGGAATGACAAAAACCGAGGCGAAGGACGTATGTCTTCTTGCTCCGGCGTCAAAGGGGGATATTCGAACCAACCGATGAATTCCTGTTTCCGCCTTCAAATATCCATAGGCATAATGCCCATCGACTATTAAAGTAACATTTTTTAAACCCGCCTCTTCTCCTGTAAGAATATCAATGATTTTTGTTTCAAATTCCTTGTTCTCCGCCCACCTGAGATACATTCTTAAAAGCATCTCCACCCAATCCTGAGCTTCTGTTCCCCCTGCCCCTGCATTGATGCTGACGATCGCATTACTCGGGTCATGGACTCCTCCCAACATTCTCTTGAACTCTATCTGATCGAGAGCCTTCTCGCTTCTTTCCACGTTCCCTAATAATTCTTGAGCTTCCTTCTCATCTCCCTGCTCTTCAACCAATTGGAGAAGAATTTCCATCTCTTCCAATGTCTTCTGCTCTTCCTGCCAAGGCAACAGACTCTCTAACAGAAGAGTCCGCTCCTTTAAAATTTTCTGTGCGGTCTCACCCCCTTCCCAAAAATTAGGTTGTGTCATCATCATTCCAATCTCGTCTAATCTTTTCACTTTTCCTTCGACGTCAAAGAGGACCTCGTAGGGACTCAAGTCTGTTCCTCAACTGTTTCAACCTATCTCTTAACTCAATCAGCATACTATAATCCTTTCTATTTGAGAATTGGCACTTATCTTAACATAAATCAACAAAAAGATAAATATCTTTCTGTAACTCTTTGGGCTTATTGAGTTTATTNNGTGTTGCAGTCAATCAATGTTTCTGCGACCTTGAAGTTGAAAAACGGCAGCACCTCAACACCGCAGCACAGAAGCACATTATTAACGATAAGCACCATTCCTTGGTTTACTTTCTCAAAATCGCCTGCATCTCTTCTCCGACCAACGCGGGATTTTTGACAACCTTCACGCCTGCTTTTGCCAATGCTTCCATTTTCTCCTTCGCTGTCCCTTTTCCTCCTGAGATAATCGCTCCGGCATGCCCCATCCTCCTACCTGGAGGAGCAGTCAAGCCGGCAATAAAGGCTAACACAGGCTTTCTCATTTTCTTCTCGACAAATTCAGCAGCCTCCTCTTCTGCCGTCCCACCAATTTCGCCAATCATGATCACGGCTTCCGTCCCGGGGTCTTTTTCAAACATTCCCAAAAGGTCAACAAAGTTCAACCCAATGATTTGATCTCCTCCAATACCGATACAGGTTGATTGTCCGATTCCCTTTTTGGTCAATTGGTCCACAACCTCATAGGTGAGAGTCCCACTTCGAGAGATAATTCCAATCGTCCCCGGTATATGAATATAACCTGCCATGACACCGATTTTACATTTCCCGGGTGAGATTATGCCGGGAGTATTGGGGCCAATTAATTTCGAATCTTTCCCACAAAGATATTCTCGCACCATGACCATCTCCAGCGTCGGAATTCCCTCAGTCAGACAGACAATGGTTGAAATGCCAGCATCCGATGCCTCCAGAATGGCATCCGCTGAAAAAGCGGGAGGGACAAAGATCGCAGAAGCATTGGCCTCCGTATTTTTAACTGCCTCCGATACGGTATTGAAGACCGGGATTCCGTCTATTTTCTGCCCACCCTTCCCCGGAGTGACACCCGCTACAACCTTTGTTCCATACTCTACCATCTGACGGGTGTGAAACATCCCCTCATTTCCGGTGATCCCCTGAACCACCACTCTTGTTTTATCGTCGATTATTATGCTCATAAAACCTCCGCATTAGAAACAAGAAAGCTGAAGGCAGTTGGCAGATGGCAGAATAAAAGCAAATTAAGAAAAACTGCCTACTGCTTACTGATTACTGCCTGCTGTGTTTTAAGTGCTTCAACGACTTTCTTGGCGCCGTCTTTCATTCCGATAGCCACAGTAAAATTGAGACCCGATTCTTTGAGTATCCGTCTGCCCTCCTCCACATTTGTCCCTTCTAATCTCACCACGATGGGAACATTGATTTTCACCTCTCGGACGGCCTCGGTCACCCCCTTCGCAAGCGTATCGCATCGGAGAATGCCTCCAAAAATATTGATAAAAACCACCTTTACCTCAGTATCGGACATAAGGATCTTAAACCCATTTTTTACCATTTCAACCGTGGCTCCACCCCCCACATCGAGAAAATTAGCAGGCTCCGCACCCACCACTTTAATAATATCCATCGTGGCCATAGCCAGTCCTGCCCCATTCACCATACAACCCACATTTCCATCCAATTTAATGTAATTCAAATTATATTTAGAAGCCTCCACCTCCAGCGGGGCTTCTTCATTCAAATCCCTGAGTCCAGCAATCTCCTTGTGCCGGAAAAGACCGTTGTCATCCAAATTCATCTTAGCGTCGAGGGCCATATATTCCCCGCTTTGAGTGAGAACAAGAGGATTAATCTCAGCGAGTAAACAATCCTTCTCATAAAACGCTTTATAAAGACCAATCACCACGCTCCTCATTTTCGCAACCTGAGCAGGTTCGAGACCGAGTCCATACCCGATTTTGTTTGCTTGAAAAGGTCTCAATCCAACGCTTGGGTCTATCCACTCTTTTACTATTTTCTCGGGAGACTCCGCCGCTACCTTCTCGATCTCCACCCCTCCCTCTCGGCTGGCCATGATGACAGGACAGGCCTTCGACCGATCAATGACCACCCCTAAATAAAGCTCTCTTTGAATATCCACCCCTTCTTCAATTAGAGCTTTCCGAACGAGTCGACCCGCTGGCCCGGTCTGATGTGTGATCAATGTCATCCCAATGATTTCCCGGGTTGCTTTCTCCACTTCTTCGGGATGATTCACAACTTTAATCCCTCCTCCTTTTCCTCTTCCTCCCGCATGGATCTGTGCCTTCACGACAATTGTTTTTTCTCCAATCCCTTCAGCAATCCTTCTTGCTTCTTCTGGAGTTTCGGCCACACCGCCCTTTGGGACAGGAACACCATAGCTTTTCAGAATCTCTTTGGCCTGATATTCATGAATCTTCATTCCATTTCCTCCCCTTCTTAAAATAAAGCGGGCATATTATAACGGATTTCATTCAATGAAAAAAGAAAAAAATAGAAAAACCAGCAGTCCCCCCGTTATCGAAGGAATTGGGGCGGACTGACCTCCCCTCCAAAACCTTGAAAAACGGATCATCAACCAGTCTTAGAATGTTTTGGAGATCTCGCGGGAATCTTGAAATGTTAGACAGGCAATTTGAGGAGCAGACTTTAGAAAAAATGGGGGTTGCGATCAACGGTGGGACTAAATTGCATAATGGATTCTTTAGTTATTTTTGCAATGTCTTTTCTCTTTTCAGGCAGACCCCAAAATATCTGGTATCCCCCCTCTGGATCAAACCAGTAAAACTTATAAACCTCCATTCTCTATTCCACCCGCCTTTTCTCTCCCAAAAATCAGGATTGCCTTCTCAATGGCACATGCCATCTTATAGGCCCTCTCTTTCCCAATTTTCTTTCTGAGCCAGTAATAAAGGGATAAGTTTTTGTTAATCAGAAAACTCCTCATTCATCCCTCCGTCGTCTGTGAATTAGGTTTGATCCTGTTGTAACCTAATTTCACCTCT
The DNA here is from genome assembly GCA_002327885.1 of Syntrophaceae bacterium UBA2208. Taxonomy (GTDB): domain Bacteria; phylum Desulfobacterota; class BSN033; order BSN033; family UBA1163; genus UBA1163. The sequence goes on along the minus strand of DCUS01000192.1, from coordinate 2,733 downwards.
TCAACTTCTTCCTGAACCCCCAAAGTCCAGCCAACCCGCAACAAAGAAGGAGTAGGGTGGTGGGTTCGGGGACAGGAGATGGTGGTATGGGACCGGGTGGCGCAGGACCGGGACCAGGTGGTATAGGACCAGGACCGGGTGGCAATGGACCGGGATTAGGCGGAATGGGACCGTAACCTGGTGGTCCTCCTCCAATTAAAACAGGTGGTATGAGGGGTGGATCTTCCGATGGAGGATGCACTTGATCGTTTCCGAAACCAGGATCGGATGAAACCAAGGGGATTCCCGAAGGATTTTGATAGGCCGTTAAAATTACCCTGGGCACTTGTATGAACTCATGGGCGAGAGGGTCCAACGGTTCATCGAGAACCTCAGGCGCTGGTTCATTCGGAGATGTTTTTCCCTGCGGCGCTTCAGACAACATATTAGCACACCGGGTTCTCGTCAAATTTGTATCATCCGTGATCAACCTTTCACCCTTTGCAACCTTCAACCTTTTTTTCGTCCAGAAAATTTCCTCGCCAATCCGGTACGAAACATGAAAATCCCCGTCTGCCCTGGCCTCGATTACCCTTGCTCTATCCAGATTGAAATTCGAATAATGTTTGGCAACAACCGGATCCCCCCTAATGGCTGATCGCAGTTCTTGGACACTGTGGACCCCTCCGTCCACCACGGAGTAGGGATAGATCCGAGACCATAACTCGCCATCCTTTTGCCTCTTTATGGGGTGGTGCATATTGTACCTTGACCTGTTGACATCCTCATTATACAAAGACTCTTGCATGGCACTAAGGTTGATCACTTGTTTCGCCAGCTTTTTCTTAGATTGGAAATTCTTGGCAAGATTCTCTGCCTCGTCTAACAGGAAGAGGACTAAGAAAGGGGTAATGATCAGACACACCCATACTACTAAATGCGAGAAACGATGATGGTCCTTTCGCCAGGTTCTTCGATTTCTTATCATTATGTCGCCTGAAATGTGGGTCTCTATTTTAATAGAATCGGCCTTTTATTTATCATTTACTCTGCAATATCCAGACCAAACGATATTCATGCCTTCCACGGTGTCAATTATAGTAAATCCATGGGAATTCCGGTCAATTCCAGCCAAAGTTTCCTCACATTTTTTCTTTTCTAACACAAACCAAAAGTGGAAGAGATTTTCATAGAAATCCCGACTTATTTCCGTTAAAAATGAAAACTGTTTCCCACGGATTGTTTATTGCTATTCGCGATATCGGACTGTAAGGGAAGATTTAAAAATCAATCTCTCTCAGCAGGAAGAACTAATTGCGTAGGGAGAAAAGGTCAAACTTTGATTTTAAATTAACTCTCTGAAGGCACTTGACCCCATTTACCGATCTGCTTGTTTTGCAAAGACATAAGAAAAAGGTATTGCGATCAGGTCTCCGATGACAAAGATGCCGAATATGACGATAAATGATATTCCATGGATCGGGAATGGTTCTGCAAAAAGCAGAGGCAGAATGACCCCAATGAACCATATCACTTTATAGAAAAGTTGTAGCAATAAAACAGGCACAAATTTGAGAGGAGACCGAAGACCTAAAATAGATAAAATCCCAAATGCCACATAAACGCTACCCACAATTCCAAATATAATTGGGTCTTGTTTTGGCATTCTATACATGGAGGTTATTAAGTTGGGGAAAAAAATTACACCCAATCCGAATCCTCCTGCCACCACAATAGTGAAAATATACATGAACTTTAGCCAGCCCCAACGGACATTGATATCTTTGGTCATTTTATTCTCCTTTCGATAAACAATATTGAATAAGCCAATCAGTTGTCCCCTCTGTGGGGAAGGAACAAGTCCTTTATACGAATCTCATCACTTCTCAGGGTAATCACAATATAGAGAATCGACCAAATCAAGTCTACAACACCAGTCCACCAAAAGGTTTTTGGAAAACCTTCAAAGCCGAAAATGTAGGAAAACAGTAGAATGACATAGAAGACTCTTCCAATAATCACACAACCAATGTTTAAGAGATAACGTCTGATGTTGAAAGCGGAGAGGATTTGCAGGTATGCAAAACAATAAAGGAACGATGCAATAAAGATAGCATAGAACCGATGCGTTGGTGGCTCTGTAAAGACCGTTCCAATCATAAATGAGTAAACGAGAGCTGCAATGATATCCCATATACCGCCTAAGAAGAAAACAATTGCTAAAGTCTTTAGGGATTTTGATTTATTCATAGACACCTCCTTTCTCGATTTGGTGAGTGACGTTTATATCGGGTTGAAGAGTTTGGGTTGGCCTCCATAGGGGATGAAATAATCCCCCTCGGAGGTCTCTATTTGGGCATCTTTTTGGAACTCCTTCTCATACGACACCCCATAAGTCACTCCGAAAGGTTGAGGGTTAGGTTGTGAGGTTGATTAGGGACAGGTGCAAAAAGCAATTAGAAAATACTCTTTAATTGGTGGACAGTCAAGGGAAAAGTGTTCTTGGAAATTTCACTCCTATTGTTCATTTTCGGTTGAAATGTCGCACAGAAGAGTAGGAACTGAAAAACAAGACTACAAGGAAGGAGTCCTCGCTTTCCAAAGAAAACTTCGTCCTCCTGCCAGATTTATCGCTTCCACCTACTTATCTTCAACATCTTGCAGATTCTAAAGTTGAGGATTACGAATAAGCGTCATTCTGTAGCGGAGTTGCAGAATGACGCTTATTCGAAATAGTGGAGAGGTAGCAAGACT
>DCUS01000220.1:2919-4582 GCA_002327885.1 Syntrophaceae bacterium UBA2208 | reverse complement strand
TTTGGATCGATACTGTGTTTTGGCTTGGGCATGATTGCCATGGATAAGTCAACGGGATGAAATGATCCAGTAGGATCGCTAAGAACCAATCAAAAGGACAGTTCAGACAGGTTTCTGTAAGATGAATGATAGGGTTTTGTACTTAACATTTTCTCTAAATTCAATTCAACGGGATTCTAACTTTCAAGATTCATATTTTTAGAGGTTGCCTATAGATTAAAGACATCCTATAAGGTGTCAAGAGAAAAATTGATGGACGTCTAAAAAAGTTTTCCACACGATATTCACTTTTCAAAGAGCCGTTCTTTGACAACTTAACAACCAACGAAGACCTTTGCTGGATTGTAAGGTTCTCCGGATTTCAGCATGGCCAGCATGATCTGGAGCAGTTTCTTCCCTACGCAGATGAGAGCCTGTTTCTCTGTTTTACCTTGAGAGAGCTTCCGGTGATAGAGGGTTCTCATTTCTGGGTTATGCTTTAGGCATGCGACAGCGGCGATGTAGAGGGCCCAGCGAAGAAGTTTGGGACCTCTTTTGCAGATAGCATTGTCGCGTTGGGTTTGGCCGGACTGATAGATCTTGGGGAAGTACCCTACATATCCTACAGCCTTGGTGGAGCTGCAGAAGCTAGATCCGTCGGCTCCCAGGTAAGAGAGGACGGCGGCCAGGGTTTTATCTCCGACTCCTGGGATGGTGAGAAGATTTTCACCTGGGAAGGAGTCCTGGGGTTCCTGGGGCGAGAGAATCTGTTTAATTTGAGCTTCCAGCTCTTCAATCGAGGAGGAGAGGGTTTCGACATGCCTCAGCAGGATCCGGAGCGATGTGGCCCTGGCTTCTTTGGCTCGGCCTGAGTAGATGGAGGCTTGGGCGGTCTGGATGAGCTTTTCGATCTCTTCGATGTTGAAGTTATTTCCTTGGATGGAGCGAACGATTTTTTCAATTTGTTTGGGTTTGGTTTGAGCGAGATCTTTAGCGGTCGGAAACTTTTAGAGAATGGCCATGGAAGCTATGGAGAAGGGGTTTTTGAGGGCCGTTTTCTCCAGTTCAGGGAAAATGATGGAGAGAAGGGAGAAGACTTGACGTTTGTAGTTTTTTCGTTCTGTCATCAGTTCGTAGCGGAGTTTCGTGAGCTCCCTAAGGGATTGGATGAGTTCTTCGGCGACCTGGCTTTGGACGTATTCCCCCGTTCTGAGGAGCTGAGCGATGACCAAGGCATCAATGTCATCGGTCTTGGCTTTTTGGGCTAAAGCCTCCCTAAACTTGCTGGTGTGGTAAGGGTTGAGCAGGACGACATGAAACCCATTTTCCTTGAGAAAGGAGTAAAGGTTTTCCCAGAATCCTCCCGAAGCTTCAAGGCCAATGAGCAGATCTTCCTTAGGGATAGAGAGATCCTCAAGGCGTTTCAGAAGATTTTGGAAGGTCTCATGAGTGTTGTCTAAAGAGAAACTTCTTACTTTTTGGCCTTCTGGGTTGAGGAGGAGATAACGACAAGATTTTTTTGAGACATCAATGCCGAGGTGAAACATGGTTGGATCTCCTTTCTTTTGGGTGATGACTCTAAGCAGGTTCCCTCCCTGCAACGATCTAACCCGTATAGCCTGGGAGATAAATGGTCCCTCGATATCAACCGAGGGCCATAGCATCCTGAATGAATACTCCCAGT
>DCUS01000220.1:0-2907 GCA_002327885.1 Syntrophaceae bacterium UBA2208 | reverse complement strand
TTGTAAAGAAAGAAAAAGTAGCAAAAAGAAAGAAAGCTACGACGACTAACCTTTAACCTAGATCAACTATGATCTTTATACCAGGAGGGAAAAATGACAGAAAAAATAATTATGGTTGGACTGGGCGGTACAGGAGGCATTGTGGCAAAGCTTGCGATAAAGAGAGGTATGGAAGTTGTTGGTGCGTTTGATATCAATGAAAAAATAGTTGGAAAAGATGTAGGTGAAGTTATAGGCAGTGATAGAAAGGTAGGAATTTTTGTATCCAACCAATTATCCAAGATTTCAGAGATGAGTGCTGATGTGGCCATCTATATAACCGTTTCAAGGTTGAAAGATCTCTATCCTCAAATCCTTCCCGCGATAAGGGCTGGTATAAATATTATATCAACAGCTGATGAACTGAGCTTCCCTTGGATTCATCCCGAAGCAAAGAATATAGATGAAGCAGCTAAAAAATTTAATGTAACCGTTTTTGGTACAGGTAGTAATCCAGGATTTTTGACCGACGTATTGCCCGCTTTGCTCACAAGCGGATGTCAGGAAGTTGCTGAAATCAAAGTGAAAAGGGTTGCTGATTTTAGCCCTTATGGTGGAGGCGTTCTGAAGCAATTTGGTATTGGGCTATCAAGAGAAGATTGGAAAGAGGCTTGCGAAAAAGGCAACGTAATGGGACATCTCGCATCACGTGGAATAGTGAACTACATAGCGGATTGCATGGATCTCAAGCTTGATGAGGTAAGGGAGAGGATAGAGTCAGTAATTGCTAAAGTTCCGCGTGTAGGGCTTTACTGCAAAGTAGATAAGGGAAATGTCGCTGGTACCTTGAATATAGCTCACGGAGTTAAGGATGGAAGAGAATTGATAATATTCGAAATGCACGGCTCCATACAACCAGAAACGGAAAAACTTAAGGTCGGAACCTTCTGGAGCATAAAAGGGAAGCCATCATTTGAGGGTTCAATAAAAAGTAAAGAAATTGCTGCGGAAAGTGTTTTGGTTACTTCAGCACGTGTTGTAAACTCAATACCGATTGTAACGAAATCAAAACCAGGATTACTTACGCAAAAAGATCTGCCTTTGGGTGCTTGTATCATGAGGAAGTAAGTAAGATTATATGCAGAGAAATGAGAGTTTCCCGAATATTCGGCTAAAAGTGACTCCTTGTTTTTTAGAATCAAGAGGTTGCTAACTTTCTCGATTTTTCGGCTAAATTACCTTTTAGGTAATTTTTGATCTGATAGAGTTTGAGATGATTTTGTCTTCCCTTTTCCGTTCTGAACCCATAGCGCACTTTTTCCATCTGTCTCCAAATGGCAATAAGGTTCTCCATGTTTCCTGAGCGGGGGATATGGTTATTATCCAGGGAGGTAATCATATAGTTGAATCTCGAACTCATGAGAAATTCCATAATCTTCCTAAGATGCCAAGAGTCTTGCCACCATCTTTCCTTGAAGAGGCTATCTCTCATTGCGTAAGCATCTGCTTTACTGTGGCTCATGTTAAATAGGCGATGAAGTTGCTCTTTAAAAATCAGAATAGCCTCCACAGGCGTATTCCTATAGTATTCGATCAGTTCAGGGATGATCTCATGGTCTTTGGCGGTCCATCTGTCCATATTCTTAAGAAGGCGCCATTTATTTTCCCATAGCTCCCGACGAAATGGTTCTAATGGCCTACCCTGGAGTTGTCTCCTAAAATGGAGCAACGCGTTTTTTAGATATTTATGGATCAGCTGCATCACATGAAAGTAGTCATATTGGAGGATGACCTTAGGCCAAACCCTCTTGACCTGTTTGGGATAGGCCGCCAAGAGATCAACAATGATAACCCAAGGATTAACCCCAAATGCCTTCAAATGCCAGCAAAATTGCTCGATACTGCCTCGGGAGAGGGTGCCCGCCCGAGATGGTGAAAAGGGCATGCTCTCGAGATAAAGGATACGCCATTTTACTGCATCCGCTGCCATCAGATCATAATGACTCGATCTCTTGGGTTTATATTCATCGATCCCGAGAACCCCTGAGAAACCCATCTGATCAATAATCTCTTTGAAGCCATATTGATCTACTTCTTTCTGTTTCCAACGATCAATACTGGATTTACTTCCCGAAGTGTTAAGTCGCTTCAAACTGCAAGCGGTTCGATAGTAAGGAATATTGTCCAGAATGTTTTTGTCCAAGGCCTCCTCTTTGACTCTCCTGGTCACCCGCTGATATCTTTCAACGCCGGGAGTAGGAAGCACAAAGCTTTTTCTAGGCCAGTCAGGGTTGGTACATTTCACACTAATGGTCTGAACCAGAAGTAGAGTTGGCTTCTCCAAACTGAGATCCTTGATCTTCCTGAGGTACTCACGGTCTCTTACAACAGGCTGTTCAACTCCACAGTCTGGGCAGATACAGGTCTTCGGAACAGAAATCTTACCTGCCTATTCCAGTGATTCCGGACACTCATTCCTGCTGATTCCGGACATCTATTCCGGGCGAAACCGGACACTTAAATCGGAGCGACGCTGGGTTTTTCTGATATTTTACTGGTTAATCACCTTTCGTCAAGTTTTTGTTTTTTCCTCATGGAGCCTCCTTTCAATTGAATGCGATGAGCGTTGTGAATCAATCGGTCTAGGATGGCATCGGCGATCGTGGGGTCCCCGATATGATCATGCCAGTTTTCAATAGGGAGTTGACTGGTGATCAGGGTGGAACCCGATCCGTTACGGTCCTCGATGACTTCGAGTAGGTCTCTTCTTTCCGTATCCGTGAGAGGTGCTAACCCCAGGTCATCAATGGTAAGCAGATGAGTTTTGGAGAGCCTTTTCATCAGGGGGCCATAGCTGCCATCTGCTCTGGCCAGAGCGATCTGATAGAAGAACTGAGGGAAGCGGATGTAGAAGGTTCGAAAGCCTTC
>DCUS01000230.1 GCA_002327885.1 Syntrophaceae bacterium UBA2208 | reverse complement strand
ACTTCACAGGGTAAGGGTGAAAAGGTGAGGTAAGAGCTTACCAGTACCCTGAGCGATTGGGGTAGCTCGGCAAACCCCATCCGGAGCAAGACCAAATAGGTTCCGCTTATAAGAATGGCCCATTCAAATTTATCTCGAGGCCGTTGCAGCGAGATAAAGGCGGGACGGGTAAGGTCGCTTGAGACCCTGAGCAATCAGGGCCCTAGATAAATGGCCATCCTCCTGATTTTCGCTGAAAGGCGGGAATGGGATGACAGAACTCGGCTTACAGTCCCCTTCGAATCCCTTTTTTATAATTCACCCCCTCCCTATTCCTCCTCCCTTGGAGGCTGTGTCCTGAAGGGGAGAATGCTGTATTTGTCATTCTGAACGCCTGCCTGCCCCAGCCTGCCGGCAGGCAGGAAGTGAAGAATCTAATGATTTCAACTGAATCTATTATATAGATTCTTCGGCTTTCGGCTCAGAATGACATTGCAACACAGTCAGTTGAGGGGGAGAGAAGTCGAAATTTCGGATCTTAGATATGAATCTTTGGATACATAAAAGGTGGTTGATCGGCGGGATAGCTTTCCTTTTGTTCTTGACTTTCCCCCTCTCAGCATTCTGTCAAAAAACCTCGATCAGCGATGTCAAAGTGAAGGGGACAAATGCGGCCTGGAAGGTCAGTTTCGCAGTGGAGAACTGTTTTACAGAGAAGATGGAGGAGGCTATCCGTTCAGGAATACAGACCACCTTCACCTTTTATATTCAGCTCTATCAGAAGAGGAGTTGGTGGAAGGATCGGAATGTAGCCACTGTTGAATTTCATCACACGGTCCAATACAATCCCATTCAAAAGGTCTATCAGGTGACATTAGGGGAAAACCGCTCCTCTCCGGCCGTTTCCAGTTTAGAGGAAGCCAAGAATCTGATGTCAGAAGTGAAAGAGGTGGAAATTCGATCTTCCTCTCCCCTCCACCCTGGAGTCCCGACTTACTTTCGAATTAAAGCTGAGCTGGACCCGGTCAGGCTTCCCCTTCATTTAGAGTATCTCTTCTTTTTCGTCTCCTTATGGGATTTTAAAACCGATTGGCATATCGAACCTCTTCCACAATAAAAATTCCCTTCGCCCCTGTTTGCTTCAGGGGTTGGGGGAATTAAAAGGGTTTATAATAAAATCTGGATAATGATGAAGAAAGAGCTTTCCCATGACGCAAGAAGACGACGCAATGAGCTGATCATCATCGGGATCATCTCCATCCTCATCGTCATTCTCACCACCCTTGAGATGAAATTTCCCCAAATCGGCGGGAAAATTCCTTTTGCCAATAATATCATTATTTTCAGCCTCATCAATATCAACATCATCTTGATTCTCCTTCTTATCTTTTTGGTGATTCGGAATCTGGTCAAACTGATCTTTGAACGAAAACGGAAGGTTTTAGGAGCCAAGCTCAGGACAAAATTGGTGGTCGCCTTTGTTAGCCTTTCCCTCATTCCAACCATCCTTCTTTTTTTCGTGGCAGTAGGGTTTATTACCAATAGTGTGGAACATTGGTTTAGCGCCCAGGTGGAACAGTCCCTTCAAGGATCATTGGAAGTTGCTCAAACTTATTATCGAGATTTTGCCAAAAACACCGTTTCCACCGCTCAGCAGATCAGCAAAACTTTTTCCAGGCAGGGGAATTATAAAGAACCAAAAGAAATGAGCCTCTTGAAGGAACAGCTCGAGATCAGACGACAGGAGTACCATCTCAGCACCCTTGGAATATTTTTAAAAGAGGGGGGGAATATCATCAGAGTGGAAGACCCTTTACTGAAACCCGTTTCAATCAATCTCCCGGGCGATTTATTAGAAGCAGGGTTTTCAGGGAAAGAGGTTTCTCGAATCCTGTCAGTGGGGGAGGGAGAAATCATTATAGGCATTGCCCCTCTCTTCAACCTTTCTGAAAAAGGGGAGGTGATGGGAGTGGTGGCCGCCTCGCATTTTATTCCAAAAAGTTTAACGGCCAAGATGCGTGAAATCTCCCATGCCTTTGTGGAATACAAACAATTGAAGATTTTGAAAAAACCGATCAAGTTCAGCTACATGATGGCTCTGCTGATGGTCACCCTTCTGATCGTCTTCTCCGCCACCTGGTTTGGTTTTCATTTAGCCAAGGATATAACGGTTCCGATCAAAGATTTGGCAGAGGCCACTCACCGGATTGCCACAGGAGACCTCAATTTCCGGATTAAGATGAAGGCAGCGGATGAGATTGGGTTACTGGTTCAATCCTTCAACCAGATGACCGGAGATCTTCAGGTGAGCCGTGCTGAACTGGAACAACGAAAGAAGTACATGGAGATCGTCCTGAAAAATGTGGCCGCCGGAGTCATTTCCATCGATGAGAAAGGAATTATGACCACGATCAACACTTCCGCCGAGGAGATGTTAGAAATCAAAGGCGAGGCAGTCCTGGACAAAAAATTTTCGGAGGCGCTGCCGAAAGAATATGTGGAACAATTAGAGCCTTTGCTGGGGGAGATCAAATCTTCGGGTTTAGACTCCATTGAGCGACAACTGACCGTAAATTGGGAGGGTAAATCTCTGTCCCTGTTGATCAATTTGACCACCCTGAGGGATGAGGAGGGAAAACCCCTCGGGGTCTTAACTGTTTTTGATGACCTCACCCAACTCATCAAAGCCCAGAGAATGGCCGCCTGGAGGGAGGTAGCCCGTCGAATTGCCCACGAGATCAAAAATCCATTAACCCCCATTCAACTTTCCGCTCAACGGCTGAGAAAACGGTACCTGGAAAAACTTCAACCCGATGGAACTGTCTTTGATGAATGCACCCGGACCATTGTAAAGCAGGTTGAAGAACTGAAGGGGATGGTTAATGAATTTTCGAATTTTGCTCGAATGCCGGCATCTCAACCTACCCCCAATCAACTGAATGATATCATTGAAGAGACCCTGGTTCTTTTTAAAGAGGGCCATAAACGGATCACGTTCGAATTCGTTCCAAATCACTTACCGGTGATGAATGTCGATCGGGATCAGATGAAACGGGTGATCATCAATTTAATTAAAAATAGTCTGACCGCTATTGAAAATGAAGGACAAATCAGAATCCAGACGAATTATGATCCCAGGTTGCAGATTGCTCGCCTTGAGGTGAGTGACGATGGCCGTGGAATCCCTGACGAAGACAAAGAAAGACTTTTTGAACCTTATTTCTCAACGCGGAAAAGTGGAATGGGGTTAGGGCTGACCATCGTCAACGCGATCATCTCTGATCACAATGGATATATCCGGGTCCGGGACAACAAACCCAGAGGCACCACCTTCCTCATCGAACTTCCCGTCCGCGTTTAAAAGAACGCCGAGCGCATGGGGCATGGCGTAAAACCGGGGCAGAAAAAGTTTGTCGCCACTGGGACTCCGATATATGAAATTTGTAGCCGCGGGCTTTAGCCTGCGTAAAATTGAAACAATAACCTTCACAATTTTAAACATCATTGATTTAATTCTCTAAATTCGCTAAAATTAACTAGGGTTTGAAATTTTCAATTTACTACATGCTCTATGCCCTTTGCGTGGTTTTTGAGTGATGGCTGAAAAATTGATTTGTCAGAACAAAAAGGCCTTCCATAATTACTTTATCGAGGAGACATGCCAGGCTGGAATCTCTCTTCTGGGG
>DCUS01000095.1:306-2754 GCA_002327885.1 Syntrophaceae bacterium UBA2208 | reverse complement strand
CTGTGGGCGGGGTTCTTTACTTTAATGCGAAATAGGGTATAATTATATTTAAAAACCATGAGCCAGCCGCAACAAATTTCAGGGTTGATCGCTTTTTCCGCAGGACTTCTCTCCTTTATTTCCCCCTGCGTCCTTCCTTTGGTCCCTTCTTACATTACTTACATCACCGGAGTCTCCTTTAAAGAACTTACCGATGCCGAAGTCAGGTCGAAGGTGAGATGGGCGACCATTTTCCACTCCCTGTTTTTCATCATGGGGTTTTCAATAATTTTTATCCTGATGGGCGCCTCGGCTTCTTACCTGGGGCAGTTATTGGCCCAATATCAATACTGGATCATGAAAGCAGGAGGGGTGCTGATCATTCTTCTGGGCATTCACTTCACCGGGATCATTAACATTCCTTTTCTCCAGATGGAAAAGCGATTCGAAATGAGAAAGAAACCCCTGGGTTATGCAGGTTCCTTTCTGGTGGGGGTGGTTTTTGCAGCGGGGTGGACCCCTTGTATCGGACCGATCCTTTCAACCATTCTGATCTATGCCAGCACCTCAAAAAGTTTCACGACAGGAATTTTACTTTTGACGTACTATTCGATAGGCCTGGGAATTCCATTTTTTCTCTCCTCCCTGGCTTTTAATTCATTCCTCTCTGCCTTTGATAAAATTAAGCGATACATGAGAGTGATTACTTTTATCAGCGGCCTTTTTCTAATCGCCATCGGGATTCTTTTCCTGACCGATATGTTCTCAGAGATCAATTCCTATCTGAACGCCCTGACCAATCCCTAAACTGTAATTAAAAATCCGATTTCTTTGACTACCGGCAAGGAGGCGAATATTGAAATCTTCATTCGCAAGGAGCAAGGCGTTAGGGGTAAGGGGAAAAACCCCCTTGCGACTTACGCCTTACGCTCTCACGGCACTTCGGATTGAAATACTATTGTCTGATGCTCATCAGGGTAAAAACTCCGGCCAGGCCGAAGAGGAGGGTGGGAATCCATGCGGCGAGAAAGGGAGAGAGAACTCCTGATTTTCCAAAAGAAAGGAAGACATAAAAGGTGACGCCATAAGCAAATCCGATCATCACACTGACTCCGATGCTCAAGGCAACCCCTCCTGATCGGCCCGTCTTCAGGGCAAAAGGGACGCCGATCAGGATCATGATGAAATTTAAGAAAGGATAAGAAAGCTTGGCATAGAGATCCACCAGATAGCGGGTAGAATCATAGCCAGCGGATTGGATTTTTTTGATGTAAGTCCGGAGCTCTGTATAACTCATTTCTTGTGACCGGCGTTCGATGTTCTGGAGGGATTCCCAGCTTTCTGACAGGGAAAGTTCAAGCTCCTCAAATTGGGTCGTCTGAATGGACCCTCCTTCATCAAAATCTCGCACCATGCCATTGGAAAATTTCCATTTCCCGTTGATCCATTTTACTTCCTTAGCGTCAATCCGTTGCAAACATCGNNTTATAGATATGATGATCACTGCGATACCAGATCTTGTAATTTTTGAAAAAACTTGCAGGGGTTTCCTTTTTCACCTGAACGGAGAGGAGATATCCAGTCTCCTGATTGGCATGCGGAACAAGATACTCATTCCCCAGGAAAGAACATAAACCAATGAAAAGGGAGATCAGAAACAACGGGAAAGTAATTCGGTAAAGGCTGACCCCCCCGGCTTTCATGGCGGTGATCTCGCTATTCCGGGAGAGTGTGCCAAGTGTGAGGAGGGTGGCGAGCAACACTCCATAAGGAAGGGTCCATTGGAAAATGACCTCCGGAGTCTTGTAAAGAAGGTAGAGAAAGATAAGGTGGAAAGAAGCTTGATGTTTGATGAAGGTATCTATCTTTTGAAAGAAGAGGACAATGACATAAATGAGAATCAAACTGGTCAGGCTCAGACTCAGAATCTTCAGGTATTCCCAGATGACATATCGATGCAGGACACGGTGACTTTCAAACATCTTTTAAAAACCCTTTCCACTTCCGTTGAAAAAAATCGAGGGCTTCATTTAACCATACCAGCGGTTTAAAAGGGGATTCGTTGGCCGCTTTAACGAGGAGATAGACACCGAGACCGAAGAAAAGAAGATTGGGTGTCCACCCCGCCAAGAGGGGGGGGATTGTTTTTTTCAAGGCGAGGATCTCCGAAGCGGTGAGGGAGATATAGTAAGCCAAAATGATAAAAATGCTGAGGATAAAACCATAGGACCTTCCGGAACGACGAGGTTGAATACCCAGGGGGACTCCGATGAGACCAAAAACGATGCAGGCGAAAGGAATGGCATAGCGTTTGTGGAGTTCAACTTCCTGAGAGGTGGTGTCTAACCCATATGACTTCATCTTTTTTATTTTTTCTTTAATCTCGTCAGCAGACATTTCATGTTCTTTAAGCCTTGCTCCCCAGGCGGCGAACGTCTTTTCCAATTCGATTCTTAAATCATAGGTGTC
>DCUS01000095.1:0-219 GCA_002327885.1 Syntrophaceae bacterium UBA2208 | reverse complement strand
CCATTTTTTTCCCCTGGAGGGGAACCTTATCAACATAGACCACAAGGCCATTGAACATATCATTAAAGACGCGTTCTTTGATTTCAATATTCGCCTTGGATTGGGCGATCTGGTAAAGTGTGGTCATAAATCCCTGATTTCCCCAGGGAAGTCCATAGAAGACCAAGAACGTCGTAAAGAGATAGGCGCTTATAGAGAGAAGCGAGATAGGGAAAAAGA
>DCUS01000234.1 GCA_002327885.1 Syntrophaceae bacterium UBA2208 | reverse complement strand
TGGGAGATCGGAAGATCGTGAAAAAATAGATTGTTAACCAGAGACACCCAGCTTCACTGACAGGATGAAAGATCAGGGAAAGCTCCGACAGATTACAAAACACCCTCCCCATTGAATCAAAAAAGAACCGGTCGGGGAGGGAGTTCAAAACTTTAATCGGGATGCATTCTCTCTAAAGTTCGGCGATAACGTCTATCTCCACAAGAATGTTAAGAAGCGAACTTCCCACTGTGGTCCTGACAGGATAGGGCGGATTGAAAAACTCATTGTAAACTTCGTTGAAAGCATTGAAGTCCTTAAGATCGGCAAGATGTACAGTAGATTTCACAACATTGTCCATAGTTGCTCCACCAGCCTCAAGAATGTTCTTAATATTTCTGAGAACTTGGCGAGTTTGTTCTTCTACCGTAGTGGGGGTTTTCCCCGTCTCTGGGTCAAGAGGTCCCTGGCCTGCCACGTAGATCCGGTTCCCAACCAGAAGCCCTTGGGAATAGGGTCCTGCTGGGACTGGAGACCTGTCTGTTCTGATTTCTTTCTTCATATTCCAATCTCCTCCTTTTTGTTCTTATCCAACCTTCCTTACAACAACGCCAATTCAAACTCTTTGAAATCAGAAATGACGACCTGTTTCTGGTTCATGGGTAAGAAATGTTTTAAACCGTGCCCCGTCAACAGCGACACAACAAGGTCATGTTCTGAAATAAAGCAAGATTCTTTTAGCTTTCTAATCGCGCCTGCCGAAATGGAGGAAGTGGGTTCAATGAAAAGACCCTCCAATCGTGCCATTTCTTCAGTCGAAAAACGGATTTCTTCTTCATCCAATGTGACGACCGTACCATGTGTCCTTTTAATAGCATCAAGGGTGAAAGTACCATCGTCTGAATATCCTTTCAGGGGATCACCAACACCTGCGGCAAGGGTGGAAAAGGGTCTTTCCCACTGTGAAACCTTTTCCAAGCCTTTATCGAAGGCGTCAAAAATCGGGGAACATTCTTCTGCCTGAACCCCGACCAACCTGGGGACTGTGCTTGTCATCCCTAACTCCCTGAGTTCTTCAAACCCCTTGGCAACTCCTGCCAGTAATGGTCCAGCCCCCACCGGGATCACTATGACATCAGGGACATTTCCATGGAATTCTTGCCACAGTTCGTAGGCCACTGTCTTGTTCCCTTCCATGTTGTAGGGATTGAGGAAAGTTGTGGAAGTATTGGCCCAACCCAGTTTTTCAGAGGCCTGCAACGCAATCTCATAGGATTTGCTGAAATCCCCCCGTACCAAAACTATCCTGGCTCCATGGGCCATTGCCTGGCTTACCTTTGCCCTGGAAGTATTCTCCGGAACACAAACAACGCATTTCATGCCGGCACGGGCGGCGTAAGCTGCTGTTGAAGCGGATGCGTTGCCTGTTGAAGCAACAACAACATGTGTTACCCCAAGCTCTTTAGCCTTTGAAATTGCGACCGAGATGCCCCTATCCTTGAAGGAACCTGAAGGATTAAGGCTCTCAAGCTTGAAGAAAAGCCTTCTCAGGCCTAACTCTGGGCCCAGAGATTTCGAACCAAGAACCGGGGTATTTCCCTCCCCCAAGCTTACGATATACTTAGTACTCACAAGGGGAAGCATGGCTAAAAATTTCCAGATTCCAGGCAAATTGCAAACCTCCTGGTTTCTTAGCGTCTCTTCCGCAAGGACTTTATCAAACCTGTATTTGACTTCAAGTATTCCCCCGCAAACAGGACATTTATTATGCATCTTCAAATCCTGTTCTGACTTGCAAGCAATGCATTGCAGTTTTTCGGCGAACATGATCAAGCCTTCCTTCTCCTGCTTAAAACTATCGGCTAATCGAACCAATAAAAGCTTGAGTCCTGACATTTCTGGGGTTAAGAAAGATATCATCAGGACTTCCCTCTTCTACGATTTTCCCATCGGCCATAAAGATTATCCGGTTTGCCACATCACGTGCAAAACTCATTTCGTGGGTTACTATGATCATAGTCATGCCATCCTTAGCAAGCTGTCTCACAACTTCAAGAACCTCGTTGACAAGCTCCGGATCAAGAGCCGAAGTGATCTCATCCATAAGCACCATGGTTGGATCCATAGCCAGGGCCCTGGCTATGGCAACACGCTGTTGTTGGCCACCTGAGAGTTTCGAAGGATATTCGTCAATCTTGTCTGATAAACCCACTCTATCGAGCATGCGCAAAGCCACGTCTCGGGCTTCTTTTTCCGGACGTTTTTTTACAATAACCTGGGCCAGTTTGACATTTTCCAAAGCAGTAAGATGAGGAAAAAGATTGAACTTTTGAAAAATAAACCCTATTCTTTCACGGACTTTGTGAGCATCACGATGCACAGGGTCAATTCTGAAACCTTCAACGATAATTTCTCCACCCTGAATCGTCTCAAGACCGTTTATGCAACGGAGTAATGTTGTTTTACCTGAACCGCTTGGTCCAATTATCGCAACAACTTCCCCCTTCCTCACCTCAAGAGATACCCCGTCCAAAACCGTCAGCTTACCGAAGGTTTTAACGATTTTTTCCATTTTGAGTATTCTTTCGTCTTTCACGACAAATCAGCCTTCCCTGCAAAAATTCTAGAATAACTAAGTCTTGAGAGTCCAAAACATATCGCGAAATATATTAAGGCAACAGCACCGTAAACAACAAATGGTTGAAATGTCCTTGCTATAACCAGTCTGCCGGCTCGGGCAAGTTCAACGAAGCCGATAATTGACACGAGTGAGGAATCCTTGACCAGAGCTATGAAAAAGCCGAAAGCAGGTTGTACTATTACTCGCATTGCTTGAGGGAATACAATATGTCTGAATTCCTGCCAGAAATTCATTCCCAAGGCTTTTGCAGCTTCTTTTTGCCCAATGTCTACAGACTGGATTCCCGCTTTAACAATTTCCCCAAGATAGGCTCCTGCATAAAGAGCCAGCCCTACAAGTGCTGTTGCGAAGGCTCCAATTGCATGACCAGTAATTAAAGGCACTCCGAAATAAACGAGGAAAAGCTGCATAAGCAAGGGGGTACCCCTAATTACAAAAATGTAGATCCAGGCAGGACCATAAAAGAGAACATTACGAGAACTGCGCATAATTCCTGTACCTAGGCCGATTAGGGAACCAAAGAGCATCGAAATGATGCAGAGGAATATAGTTAGCCCTGCACCTTTGAGGATGAACATCCAATCCAGAAAATTGATAGAGCTGACAAAATCCATTCTTCTCACAACCCCGGTTTAATATCTGGCTAGACGCTTTTCGTAGAGAGTCGAGCCAATGGATATTATCGTAGTCACAAGCAGATAGAGACCTGTGGCGATTAGAAACACTTCGAAGGTTCTCATTGAGACCGACTCAATATACGTTGTCTGGTATGTCAGTTCCGGCAACGATATCGTTGATGCCACAGAAGAGAAAAGGAAGATACTGATAAACTGGTTTGTCAAAGGGGGAACAACTATTTTGAAAGCCTGAGGGAACAGAATGTATTTGAAGATCTGGGTCTTCCCCATGCCTAGGGCCTTTCCCGCTTCAATCTGTCCGCTATCAACTGCATCTATGCCTGTCCGGAATATGACAGCAGTGTAAGCAGCATTGTTAAGGGTAATGGCAAGGATTGCCGATATAAGTGGAGAAAGATGCAACCCGAACTGCCCTAATCCGAAATAAAGCAGGTACATCTGGATAAGGAGCGGAGTATTGCGGATACACTCTATATAACCGACCGAAATGATTCTCAGTGGCGTGTGCTTGGATTTTTCCCCAAGAGCAAAAATCACTCCTAGAACACAACCAATGATCATTCCTACAAAGGAAATTGCGCTGCTTAATCCAAGTCCTTTATAGAGAAGAGGTAGATATTTATAAACCTGGGAAAACCTAAGTGTGTAATTCATTAAATTGCTCCCCTATTGCACAAGCTATTGTTACCCTGTAAATAAGAAAAGTAAAGGCTGGGGCAGCCAGAACATTAGCTGCCCCAGGTGAGATTCTATTCCAGAGTAAGTGGAGCTGGATAGCTCCCGAACCATTCCTTGTAAAGCTCTTTGTTCTCGCCGGTGAAACGAAAGTTGGTCAGGAAGTTGTTAAGATAGTTCAACCAATCCTGATCGTCCTTCTTCACGCCGAAGGAAATCAGCTCCCTGGAAAAGGGTTCTCCTATTGCTTTATACTCTGGGTTTTTCTTGGCTTCAAGGTAAACAAAAGTGTCCTCTTCTACGAAAATACCGACTTTCCCCGTACGGAAAGCCGCATACGCATCTGCGATAGTGTCAAATCTTACGAGCTTGACTCCAGGAACTGCCTTTTCAGTGAACCAGTCAGGCGTACCTCCCCTTACTACGGCTACTTCCTTTCCTTCGAGATCCTTGTAGCTCTTGACTTCATTATTGTCCGCCTTGACCATCGGCACCAAACCGGCTGAGGCATAAGGGATGGTGAAATCGATTACCTTAGCCCGGTTATTTGTGGGGGTAAGACAAGCTATTACTACGTCCACCTTACCCGAAGCAAGGGATGGAACCCGGGCAGGTGCTTCAAGTGCCAGTATTTCAAGCTTGACTTCAAGAGCCTCCGCCAAACTCTTTGCGATATCAACATCGTATCCCTCATATTCACCGCCTGCTCCCCGATATCCCCATGGGGGATAATCCGGAAGAACTCCAACACGGAGGACACCGGAATCAATAACTTTCTGGAGCGTGCCTGCATGGGCCACACTAGCCATCAATACAAAGGCCACAAGCAGGAACAATGCCAGAATGGATACCCGAGAAATGTTCTTTTTCATAGTGTTACCCTCCTTATTTTTCCAGTTTTTCGATATCGTTCCCCATCCTTGCAACCAGAATGAACAAAATACCCTGCGTTCACCTCCTCTGGGGAAATTACTGATAACTCTATCGCTGAACTCTTCCAGACGAATCACCCTCCATGAGGGTAAAAACCTCTTCTTTGGAAAACCTGTTGAAATCCCCATAAACAGTGTGCTTCAAAGCTGAAGCAGCCACTGCGAACTCAATGACATCCTTGCCTGAATCAAGATGATTCAACCCGTAGATCAACCCTGCCCCGAAAGCATCACCTCCACCGATCCGGTCTACAATGTCGGTTATAGGGTACTTTTTGCTCTCAAAGAAGCAATCCCTTGAGGCAAGCACGCCCGACCAGTTATTGTGATCAGCGCTGATGCTTTCTCTCAGGCTCACAGCAAGGTATTTGACGTTCGGATATCCTTCCATCACTATCGAAGCAAGTTTCCGGTATTTTGAAACTTCAAGATCCCCGGAGGTAACATCCACATCCAGATCAATACCCAGACACTTCTGGCAGTCCTCCTCGTTGGCGATCATTACATCCACATATCTCGCGACTTCGGTCATTATCTCTGTCGCCTGCTTTCCCCACTTCCAAAGTTTCTTGCGATAATTAAGGTCGCAGGAAACAGTTACACCCTTTTCCTTGCATTTCTCCAGAGCCTCGAAAGTAACCTTTGCCGTACCTTCTGCGATTGCCGGTGTAATGCCTGTCACGTGGAACCATTGTGCCCCATCCAGGATACTGTCCCAGTCAAAATCTCCTGGACGAACATCTGCGATAGATGACCCAGCCCTGTCATAGATGACCTTGGAAGGTCTCATTGCGGAGCCGGTCTGGGTAAAATACAATCCAACCCTTGATCCGGCACGCTTGATAAACCTGGTATCAACCCCTGATTTCCTGATATCTGAAATGATGGATTCGGCGATAGGGTTTGATGGAGGCAAAGCAGTAACATAGGCTACATTTTCTCCATAATTTGCCAGGGACACAGCCACATTCGCTTCTGCGCCGCCCGGAGTAGCAGAAAAAACAGGAGTTTGAAGGATCAAATCCTTACCCGGAGGGGTCAGTCTCAGCATGACTTCACCAAAGGTAACGAACCTGCTCATTCTCTTTTCTCCCTTTCAGGTCAGCCCTTAATCGGACATCGAATTGAATCTATTTCCTTTAGCAAATTCTCAGTTTTGGCTCTGACGACAGCGTAATCAGCATCCAACCCCAGGTGTCGGGTAAGATCACTCCCGAGACCTAAAGCATACGCTCCAGCATCAAACCATTTCTTCAGGTTCTGTGAAGTAACCCCTCCGACGGGGATCATTTCCAAATGAGGTAGTGGTCCATGAACGGCCTTTATGAATTCCGTTCCCAATACTGAACCGGGGAAAACCTTTACCACATCGCAGCCCAATTCCATAGCTCGGACAGCTTCTGAGACGCTCTGAATCCCGGGGGCACAGGCTACACCGTAACGGTTGCAGGTAACAACGACATCTTCAGACAGGGCATGGCTCACGATGAATTCGGCCCCGGAAAGAATGCTTACCCGTGCTGATGAGGCATCCCCCACTGTTCCTGCCCCCAGAATGAAATCCTTCCCGTGGTTTCTATCTGCGATACCCTTAATGATCTTCAAAGAACCGGGAAAAGTCAGAGAAACCTCAACAATGCCAAGACCTCCATCAATCATTGCCGTTCCCATTTCAATACCCTTCTCGATGGATTCCGTTCGAATGATCCCTACAACCCCCAGCGCCCCTATCGATTGGATAACCCTGATCTTCCTGATCTCTCTCAAATGGTGACACCTCCTTGAATCTTTTGAGGGTTGTAACCTAGTTCATAAGAAAGGTTAGGCAGTGTCTCGGCCAAAAATTTCCCCATTTTCTGGGCCTTCAGATCATCACACCGGTATGTTGGGCAAGTAATACTGACAGCACCGACGGGAAATCCCCTATTGTTAAGGATGGGAGCGGCCATGCAGCGGATGTCCTGCTCATTCTCCTCGACCTCTTCGCTGAAACCCTGTGTCCTGAAACTTTGCAGCTGTTCTTTCAGAGCGACTGGATCAGTTATGGTTTTCTTGGTTTTTGGGTTTAGGTTGATTTTTTTAAGGATGCTTCCGAGTTTATCCTCGGGGAGGGAAAAGAGGATGGCTTTTCCTGCAGCCGTAGAATGCAGGGCTATGGGATCCCCCATTCTTGAGCGCATCTGAAGAGGGTGGCGACTTTCCATTTTGAAAAGGTAATAAGCCTGTTCATCTTCAAAACTAACCAGGTGCAGGGTTTCCCCTACTTCGTTCCATATCCGGTCAAGCCAGGGTTTTGCTACAGAAAGCAGGCCGTGGCTTTGAATACAACTCCTGGACCAACCAATTATTCTGGGACCTAGAATATATCCCCCCTGTTCGTCTCTGACTAAGATTCTGAAATTCCCAAGGGTTGCAAGTATCCGATGCACTGAGGGTTTGGAAATGCCTGTCCCCTCAACAATCTCAGTAAAAGACAAAGACCCGGTTTTGAACGCAATAAAATCCAGGATGGTGATGGCCCTTTCAAGAAGCTGCAGACTTGGTTTATTTGTTCCGCTCATCGTACCTCTTTTCCGTTCTGTGGTATTTAAGTTAGCCAGATGATACAATCTTTTTGTCCTTTTCACAAGCCAAAAGGAGTGATCCCTTTGCAGGGTTCGATTAGAAAACATGAGATTCTCCGAAAAATTGAGGGAAAGGGTGTCGTAGCTGTCATTCGGGCAAAAAACAAGGATGAGGGCAGGAAACTTTCAGAGTCTGTCTTCAGGGGAGGGATCCCTGCCGTGGAGATTACGATGACCGTTCCAGGAGCCCTCGACATAATGAAGGACCTTTCCGGGATCTACGACAGTGATGGAATGATACTGGGTGCAGGAACGGTGATTGATGCCGAAACAGCCAGACTATGCATCCTGGCTGGTGCCAGCTATGTGGTGACTCCTTTTTTAAGTCCTGAAGTACTGAGAATGTGCAACAGGTATTCCGTTCCATGCCTTCCAGGAACGGGCACTGTGGCAGAAATAGTGAGCGCAATGGAACTGGGTGCTGATGTTGTTAAGATATTCCCTGGCGAAGTCCTGGGCCCTTCATTTATAAAGGCTGTTCTTGGACCTCTGCCTTTCGCAAAAATGATGCCCACCGGAGGGGTCTCCCCTGATAACCTGGATGAGTGGATAAAGGCAGGCGCCTTTGCTGTAGGAATGGGAGGGGCTCTTACCAACCCTGCGTCCCGGAATGGGGATTATCTGAAAGTGGAAGAGATCGCAAGGTCAGTTGTCAGAAAAATAGAAGAAATAAGAAAAACTGGGGAATGACGGCTAGAAGCACCAATATCACCAAGAGCAGGTAAGGGAAGTGGATCACCCGTCCCTGGGGGGGACTGTTCGCTTAGATATCCAGTCCCTGATGCAATATCTTGAGGTGGTTTTC
>DCUS01000121.1 GCA_002327885.1 Syntrophaceae bacterium UBA2208 | reverse complement strand
CGAAGCTTATCCGGTTTCTCGAAGAGGACGATTCCGTTGAGAAGGAATTTCAACTCCTCCCCTTTTCTGACGGTATCAAGACGAATCGAGGCCTTTGCCTGAACGGAATCTGCAGAGGAAAAGGCTTCAAGAAGTTTAACCATGGGATCCCTCACCGGAGGCGTCTCGATGGGAGGCATCCTAACCACTTTCTTGGGGCACCCTGAGAGAAAGAGGACCAGGAGAAAGAAACTCAGAATCGTAAACCAGGGTTTTCGGAACATTTTATTGTTCTCCTTTCTCAAATCGACTCCATACCGCTTCCGCCGTTAGTTCTCCCGAGGCGACGACTCCAGCGATCCCTCCTCCAGGAGATGTCCAATGTCCCGTGAGATAAAGATTTGCGAAAGGAGTGGTGCGCGTAAGCCGATAGATTCCGGATTGCCTTGGAATTTGTGCCCATCCATAGGCGGCGCCCCATCGGTTGTGAGTCCATTGCTCAATCGTCTTCGGAGTGGTTTCACTTTTGACCACGATCCGATCTTCCAGGTTGGGGATGAACGCAGAAGCCTTGCGGATGAGGCATTGGGAGAGTTTATCTTTTACTCTCTGGTTCCAATCCGTACTGAAGTGATAGGTCGTTTTATAACTCAGGCAGAGAGTGCTCTTCCCTCTGGGCGCATGGGATGAATTGACTTTCGATGGGGCGAGAAGATAGAAGGGAGCCTCTTCTGAAATTTGATTCTTCGAGAGAGATTCATATTCCTTCTGGAGATTATTTTCAAAAAACACCTCGTTATTTGAAACGGAAAGCTCCTCCAGTCCTCCTGCGACCCCCAGATAGAGGATATAATAAGAAAGGGAAGGCCTCATCCCTTTTAACTTTGATCGAAATCCGCTTGGAATGTGTCGCTCTCCGATCAGATCGGAAAAGGTGGAATGGGCATCGATATTAGAGATGACGACGTTCCCCGTCATCTCCTGGCCATCCTTTAACTTCACGCCAATTGCTTTCTTCCCTTTGATCACGATTTGTTCAACTTCGAGGCCTGTTAAAATTTGGCCTCCCATCTTCTTGAACGCTTCTCCCATTTTAGATGGAAGTTGTTCCACCCTCCCTTCAATGCAGGAAACCCCATAATTAAAATAGGACATTTCAATGCCAGCCATCCCGGCGATAGAGATTTCTTCCGGGGGAAGCAGCGCATAGGAACTTCGGATCGAGAGAAGCATCTTCAAAAAAGGATCCAAAACAAATCCCTGAAGGAGGTCCCCATAGGTCTTCTCTCCGTATCGTGAGAGAAAAGGATACCCGGAAGAAAAGGAAGAAGGTTCAAACCAATTAAAAGAGGAAGGGACAGCGGAAAACTCTTCATAAATTTTTTTCAAGATAGCATAGATTTCAACGATTCCTTTACCCTCTTTCGGGAAAAGCGAAGAGAGGTTTTCGATGTGGGTATTGAGTCTGGAAGATTGAGTGACTTTCCGATCCGGGAAGTGATATTCTCTCGCCGGTTCAAGGGGAATGAAGTGGATTTCATCCAGCAGGTTCAATTTTTCAAGGAGATGCCATATCCTTCCCCCTTTCTGGCACTCCCCCAAGGACTGCACTGAGAGATCGAAGGAAAATCCTTCTTTCTCGAAAGAGGTGCAGCACCCTCCCACCTTCTGATTCTTCTCGATCATCATCACCTTCAAGCCTTTCTGGGCAAGGAGACAACCGCAGGTGAGGCCTGCCATTCCTGCTCCGACGATGATCACATCCGTATCTGCCATGATGGTTGCAGTATAACATAGGATTTTATCTCTCGTCGAATTTCCCTCTGTCACCAAGAAGGAAGTGGCCGAAAGGAAAGGATCGTTTTACAATAGGCATGCGGAGTCGATATGGGTGAGGATAGAAAATTTATCTCAGGAATGATTCCCCCTGTAGAACGATCTGAACCGGCCTGGTGGTTTGCTTTTCAGGAAAGTAAACTTCTCCTTTATGAGGAACATTCAGGAGTCAACCTCCCATGCCTTGTCAATTTTGCAGCGCTGGGATTAAGAACGCTGCGGGAACATTATCTGGGCCTTTTTCATCAACGGCCTTGCTATGCTGTCGAAATCATGGAAGGATCGATTCCACCATCGGGGATGACTTTTGAAGGGTTGCGCCAGGTTTACGGTCGTCTGGAGGAAGATCTGTTCTGGATGGCCGCCCGGGCAGTTCAAATCATAGATTGGGACAGGACACATCAGTTTTGCAGTCAATGCGGATCTCCGTTAAGAACCAAGGCCAATGAACGGGCCAAAGAATGTCCCCAATGCGGTCTGCTTCAGTTTCCACGTCTGGCTCCAGCCATCATTGTTCTTGTCGAGCGAGGTCGTAAGCTGCTTTTGGCCAGGTCCCGTCACTTTATGCCGGGGATGTACAGTGTCCTCGCCGGATTTGTTGAACCCGGTGAGTCCCTGGTGGAGGCCGTGATGCGAGAAGTGAAAGAGGAGGTGGGCATAGCGGTCACAGACATAAAATATTTTGGAAGTCAGCCCTGGCCGTTTCCCCATTCTCTCATGATCGGATTCACCGCCGCTTATGCCAGCGGGGAAATTTCACTCGATGACGGGGAGATCGAGGACGCCGGATGGTTTACCGTCGACCATCTGCCACGGATTCCTGGAAAAATCAGCATCGCCCGCAAACTGATAGACTGGTTCCTCGCAAAACAGGAAGCTCCCCTTGAAAATTGATTTGCACGGCCATAATCATACAAACGGATTAAATCCTTTTACATCGTTATTGCGAGCGATCTTGCCTCAGCAGGAGAGCGCGGCAATCTCGCCTCATAGATATATGATTGCTTCGTCACCCCATCCCTCGCAAAGAAAATTTATTTAATATGTTTGTATTAAAAGAAGGGAGTGTAAGAGCATGA
>DCUS01000185.1 GCA_002327885.1 Syntrophaceae bacterium UBA2208 | reverse complement strand
GAAGTTCTGAAAGAAATTTTTCCTAAAAGGTTGAATAGGCATCAGGAGTCAGAAAAGGTGTATTCCCAACTGAAACAAATGATTCTTTCGAGAAAACTGAAGAAAGGGAAAAAGTTAACTTATAACGGGATAGCTCAACAATTTAATGTAAGTATAGGAATTGCCCATAAGATAATTTCCCAACTGAAGAAAGAAGGACTCATAATTTCTAAGGATAAAATAGGGTTATTTGTTACTTGACCTTTTATATATTCAGATTTGCAAATTTATTCAAGAACTTATGAGCGCCCATTTTTTAGGCAAAATGGTGGAGATAGCTTCCAACATGCAAAAAACAATCTGATTCCACAATGATTCAACATCCCAATGTGGATTAGTCATTAAAAACCTATCAGAACAAACTTTTTTTGGAGAAAAGCTCAATGGAAAGCAGAGAGGAAAATACCAAACACCGTTATGGGATCGCTAATATTGAAAGAAGAAAATACCGCAGATTTCCAGTCCGTCTGCCGATAGAATATTATCGAGCCGACTCGCCAATAAGCCAAACTGGCCAGACTCTCAATGCCAGTGAAGGTGGATTTCAGATTCTTTTTTCAGAGCGGATGGAGATTGGCCAGAACCTGAGGTTGAAACTTTTCTTCTCTTCTGGCTCTGAACTGAATTCAATTGAGACGCTTGCTGAGGTGGTTTGGATGGACCCTCAATTGGGAGAAGGAGAAAAACATTATCGGTCTGGGGTGAAATTTATCAATATCTCTGCAGAAGATTCGACTAAGTTGAAAAATTTTATCGTAAGTCTTTCATAACCCTCCGAAATGGTTTGGTAATTATTAATCGGGATCGTAATCTCTATGGCCCGTTCGGAAACAAAGAGGTGATTGTCTGAGTGAATAAGGGTTCGAATCGCCGGATATTCCCAATATCCTATACCCTTCAGGTTCCCCAGTCGGCCGCCCCCCGAGAGAAACAGATTGGGTTATCGAACATCAACCAGACTCCAAACACCGACGGATGTTCTTCTTTTCATCTGCCCATGCCTTGCCGAGGCGTATCTCAAGAAATGTCGCATACAGGCTGTCGAAAAGTTGAAGGCCTTCTTCAAGCACATGCATCCGCTCATAGAAGGCAGCCTCCCTTTCGTCGGCCTTGTCAGTGATGTTGTCTTTTTCAAGTTTGACTGAGGGGGACTTGAACGAAGCAAAATGGAACATCAGGGCTCTCAGGGTGATCTTCCACTGATGTTCCTCCTTTTCCAAATAGAGACTTGCTTCGGTAATCTGCTTTCCATTTTTTAAAGCGGTACGTACCTCACTGAAATGGTCTTGAGAACCTACCACGCTGACTTTCTGAACGCCTCCATCTCCCTCTCCAAAAAGAACTAACCGATCGTTAAGATAAGCAGAAAAAGGTGCACCTTCCTGAGCAGGACCGGCCTGGTTCACGGTATATTCCGAGGATCCGTTCATCGTCTGGTTGGTGAGCCATAGGAGGAAATCCCANNTTCCTCAGCACCTGTTCTCCCCTTGAAAAGGGATGGAGCATGACAAGCCTCAATCCGTCGAAAGTGTTTTTGAAATGGTCCTCAAAAAGCTCTATGACTTTAGGACTCAAACTTGTAAATGTGACTAACCCGGAACGCGTGTCCCATACCACGTCATAAGTTGACGGCACAGGAAGGATCTTGGCAAAGAGAGCTGCTCGAATAGCTTCACCCAATTCCTCTCTCTTCCGTTTGGGAACCCTGCCCATATCGGGGTGGGAAGCCAGGAATTCGCTCTCCGCATTCTTTAGGGATGCTTTAAAGACGGTTGAAGGCAGCCGCCGTTGATCCCGTCGCAGGGAGAATGCAAGATAATGATCCCGCCAGAAGGCCCGGGGGGAAGCAAAACTGTTTTCGTTGGAATCGTCAAGATGAACCCAACCAGAAGAGACCTCATCAGTCGTATTGTCAATGGAATGGAAGCTGTTTTTGGATAATCGATCGGAAGACCATTCATAAAGATCTTTGCTGGGCCGGTCTCCCACGACCCTGAACTGGCAGATGCTGACGGTGTTGAAAAAGATTCCCATAACTCTCCCTTCGCGTTATAAAGATTTTGTAAGATTTCTTTGGGTTTCGTGTTGCACCTTTTATGACACTCTTCCTGACCGTTTTCCACAGTTCCCTATCCAGTCCGACTTCCGTGAAACCACTGAAAGTATAGCAAACGATGCGGAATGTATTCACCCGGGATTTCAACCACAAGCGTTGAAACCTATGGGGAGTGAAAATTGACGATCAACAAGTGAAAGCGCGCACCAGGCAGCGTCCGCGGAAAAGCGAAAGAGGATTTAATTTTCCCGGCTATCATTTCGAGCCCGAGGAAATTTCACCTGCGTGAAAGACAATTAGTAATTTCATCAAAAAGGCTCTCCGGTTTTATGAACAGAAACCACCGTACCGGAAGATAATGTGGTTCGGAGAGCATGTCCATAGATGAGCGTAGCCGGAACTACCAGCGATTGCGACCGCTTCCACGACCGCCTCCAAAACCACCGCCGGATCGGCCACCTCCCCGGGGACTCTTTTCCTGAGCCTCATTAACCTTAATGGTCTTGCCATCAAGGCTTGTGCCATCCATCTTGGATATCGCTGTTTTAGCATCGTCATCGTGAGCGAAGGTCACGAATCCAAAGCCCCGAGAGCGCCCCGTATCGCGGTCCGTGATGATTTTGGCTTCGGTGATTTCCCCATAAGACGCGAATGCCTGGCGCAGGCCGTCGTCCTTCGTGTCCCAGCTCAAACCCCCTACAAATAGTTTCTTAGCCATACTTTCTTACGCTCCTTTTCTGCGTCGCCTTGGGCGACGACCTTTGATGGGTAGCGTTCGCCATTCAGCGTTCGCCACGTTTACT
>DCUS01000087.1:25980-41554 GCA_002327885.1 Syntrophaceae bacterium UBA2208 | reverse complement strand
AGAATTATCAACTTGGCAAGGATGATTTCAGGGTTTTAGGACCAATTCGATTTGGGGAGCGTTCTTGTCAACTTTTATGCCCACAGAGGAAGAACAGTATGCACACAGATATTCGTACTCATCCCCTTCAGGTAAGACCAAAAGTAATCTCTTTCTCACCGGCACAGCGGCCTTACACCTGGGACAGTAAAGAGAGGTTGCTTCAAACTCTTCGTAACTGGATTGGCGCATCGGTTTAATTATAAAAAAATTTAGTTAAAATGACAAACCTAAAAATATTCTCTTTTTAAACTTGTTTCAATTCTCTTTGTTTTTTCAATGCTTGAACTTAATTTTTTGACGGGTTATAGATAACCCAAAATCTATAGGGCCTATTTATTATTGAAGGAATGCCAGTGTATCTGTATGGGGCGATTGACCGAGGGATTTGAATGACAAAGGGGATCTCATGAACGGAAAAGAACGGATCTTGCGTCTGATCCAACATTTGAAACCAGATCGAATGCCCTGTTTTGGCGCGAATTCTACAGTGACCTACGATCAGATGAAAGAGATAGATACCTTCTGGCCAGAGGGCCATGAGCAAGGTGAGGCCATGGCCAAACAAGCAATGGCTTCCCATACCATTCTTGGCTTTGATGCAGTAAGAGTTCCTTTCAGCCAGACCATCGAGGCGGAAGCCCTGGGTTGCAAAGTGAAACACGGAGGAACGCTGGGAATTCCAGGGATTGAGTCCCCACCCCTATACCGGTTGGATGATGTTCCTGCTTTCCCAGAAAATTTTCTTTCAAGAGGGAGGGTTTCCGAACTGCTGAAGGCTGTTCGCATCATGAAGAAGAAGTTAGGAGATGAGGTTGCCATCGTAGGTGGAATTATCGGGCCTTTCACCTTAGCTGGATTCCTGATCGACACCACCGTTCTCCTCAAGGCTTCTTTAAAGTTTCCGGGGAAGATCTTACCCTTCCTGGATGTGGCTGAAAAAGCCGGGACGACATTGGCAACAGCCCTTGTCAATGAAGGGGTTGATCTTATCTCATGCGAGGACATGGCAGCTTCGCCTGAGCTATGCAATCCCAAAACCTACAGGGATTATGTGTTAGAGTATCAGAAGAGACAATTCAATGCGATCCCAGTTCCAAAGATCCTCCACATCTGTGGGAAAGCAGATCCTCTCGTGGAATGGATGGGAGTGACCGGTGCAGAAATACTTAGTTTGGAGCCCAAAACCAATCTCAGATTCGCACGGGAAAAGTGTGGTTCTGATATCATTTTGATGGGCGGAGTGGATACGACCCAAACTCTTTTTATGAAGACCCCCGAGATAGTCAAGATCGCATGTGGGGAATCCATTGCCAATGGAATTCAGATCTTGGCTCCAGGTTGTTCCGTGGCACCTGGAACACCTTTAGAAAACCTTAAAGCCATGGTAGAGGTGGCAAAGGCTCATTCATGAACACGATCCGAAGAATATAATACCCACATTTAAATCGAATATCATTGTCTGGCCTTTTAGGGCTGATCATAAAACTGGAAAGCTGATGGTTTCAACTTCCCAAATCAAGATAATCATGAGGTGCTTATGGCAACAGAAGAGAGGACGAAAGAGATTTTGAAGATGCTTCACACTGCTGTTTGTAATTTTGAAGAAGACGATGTGGTGAAGTGGTCCAAAATTGCCTTAGAAGAAGGTGTTGATCCATTTATGGCCACGATGGAGGGCCTTGCTGATGGCATGATGGAGGCCGGGGAGAAGTATAATAAGAAGGAATACTTTGTTCCCGAATTGCTCATGTGCGCGGATGCCCTTTATGCTGGGTTAGGTATTTTAAAGCCTGCCATTGAGGTTTCAGGAAGAAAGTCGGAGGTCAAGGGGTCAATTGTTCTGGGGGTGGTAGAGGGAGACGTACACGATATTGGGAAAAATCTTGTTAAGTTGATGTTCGAAGTGGCAGGCTGGACCGTCTACGATCTGGGAAAGGATGTGCCTCTTGATAAATTTGTAGAAGAGCAGATTAGAACGGAATCCAACGTTGTTGGCATTTCAGCTCTGATGACGACCAGTATGCTCAGTATGCCAGAGGTGATTAAGAGGTTACGGGCCAAGAATCCGAAGGTTCGGATCATGATTGGTGGAGCTCCGGTGAATCCCGAGGTCGCGGAAAAATATGGGGCGGATGGTTATGCGAAGGATGCCGGGACAGCGGTTGACGAGGCGATGAGATTGCTCAAGATGTTGAAGGAAGAGGAACTGAAAAAATAAAATCCGAAGCACAAAGGATAATTCCGGAATGGTGGAATAATGAGTTAAGAGATTTTCAATTAGAATTTAAACCCATTATTCCAATTTTCCATTATTCCAACATTCCAGTTTCAATATTCCATCATTGTTATTTTGAAGAGTGGATCCAAGAGGAAATGGGCGATGGCGGGGAAGAAAACGGAATCGGATAAATGTATGGTCATTTTTCAACCCTCGGGCCGAAGAGGTTATATTCAAAAAGGAAAAACACTCAAGGAGGCTTCCGTTACACTGGGTGTGGACATTGAGGGCATCTGCAGTGAGAAGGCCATCTGCGGAAAGTGTAAGGTGAAGATTGAGCAGGGGGTATTCGAGAAATACGGCATCGAATCAAGCCGGGAACACCTTTCTCCCATGGGGCCCACAGAGAGAAAGTTTTTGAGTTTGCAACAGGAACGGGGTGGTGACCGTTTAGCCTGCCAGGCGAAGCTATTGGGTGATGTTATTGTCTTCGTCCCCGAAGAAAGCCGAATGGGAAAACAGGTGGTACGGAAAGCCGCCAGGGAAATCAATATCGAGATGAAACCAGCGGTCAAAAAGTATTATTTGGAAATTCCAAAAGCTACCTTGGAGGATACCCTCGGAGATTGGGAACGTCTTGAAAAAGGGCTTGAAAAATCTCAGGGGCTGAGAAATCTTACTATTGATTACCAGACGCTCATGAGCCTGCAAGAGGCCGTTCGTGAAGGCGATTGGAAGGTCACGGTTTCTGTCTGGCAAGGCAGAGAAGTCATTAAGGTAGAACCAGGATTTGTGAAAAAAGCATATGGCCTGGCAGTTGATGTGGGAACCACTACGGTGGCAGGCTATCTATGTGACTTAACGGATGGCAGATTAGTCGCTACAGCTTCAATGATGAATCCACAAGTGATTTACGGTGAAGATGTGATGTCACGGATCAGTTACACCATGACCAACCCAGAAGGCCTGGAGTATATGAACAAGGCTATCATCGGCGGACTCAATGGCATCGTGGAAGAAGCCTCTGCCAGTGCCGGGATTAAACGCACCGATATTCTGGATATGACCATTGTCGGTAACACCTGCATGCACCATCTTTTTCTTAACATTGACCCCAGGAATATTGGCCGGTCGCCTTTTCCTCCAGCTATCCATCATTCCCTGGATATCAAAGCCCGTGATTTGGGACTCAAGATCGCACCAGGGGCTTATATCCATGTCCTTCCCATTGAAGCTGGTTTTGTCGGAGCAGACAATGTAGGAGTCCTCATCGCTGAGGAGCCTTACCATCAGGACGGTATTGCATTGATCATTGATATCGGTACCAATGGCGAACTTGTCCTGGGGAATAAGCACAAACTCATCTCCTCTTCCTGCGCGACAGGTCCCGCCTTTGAGGGGGCGGAGATCCGATATGGAATGCGTGCTGCTCCAGGCGCCATTGAAAAGATTGCCATCGACAAAGAGACTAAAGAGGTTCGCTACAAAGTGATTGACAAAGAGGGATGGAATACGGAGATGGAGGAGGTCGGAGCCAAGGGCATCTGCGGTTCAGGGATTATTGATGTGGTTCCGCAGTTATTTTTAGCAGGAATTATAGATCGGACGGGACGTTTTAAAAAAGATCTAAAAACCCCCCGTTATCGTGAAAATAATGGCGAGCCAGAGTTCGTTATTGCCTGGGCAAAAGAGACCTCCATCGGCCAGGATATTGTGGTCTGCCAGAGCGACGTTAGGGCAATCCAGTTAGCCAAAGGGGCGATGTACGCCGGTTCAAAGATCATGATGCGCCACTTCGGTGTGGAGAAGGTGGATAAGGTTATCTTAGCCGGAGCCTTTGGAAGTTATATTGATAAAGCCTCCGCAGCATTGCTGGGTCTTTTCCCTGATTGTGAGCTTGAAAATATTTATTCGGTCGGCAATGCTGCTGGAGATGGAGCACGCATCGCTCTTCTCAATATCGATAAGAGAAAAGAAGCGGACATTTGGGCTCGCCGTGTAAATTATTTAGAGCTCACATTGGAACCCGGATTTGATAAGATCTTTGCCGAAGCGATGTGGATCCCTCACATGAAAGATAAGTTTCCACATCTGGCGCATCTTCTCGAGATCGTTCAGTAGCCGCTGCCTTCAGCCTGCGTTTTAGAACAAATGGAACCAGGTCCTGTAACCGAAATTGTGGCCGAAGGAAGGAGTGAAAGGGGGTTTTGATTATGATGTTCCGATATCAAGTGGAACAGAAGGTATCCAATATTGGCAGCATAAAAGTAGGGGGCCAGTTGGGAGAAAACCCTCCACTTCTCATCGGAAATATGTTTCAAAAGGGGGATCTCATTTTAGAGGACAGAAAAGGAGGTAAGTTTAATCGGAAGGCAGCCGAAGAGCGAATCCATGAGCTGGAGAATATTTCTCGCGAAACCGGAGTTCCATGTATGATCGCCATGGTCGCCAATTCAGAAGAGGAGATAAAAGGCTACATCGATTTTTTTTCGAGCGTGACAGAAATGCCCTTTGCCGTTGATATCTGGCAACAGAAGACCAGATTGGCCGCCGCCCGTTATATTGCAAAACGGGGCTTTCAGGGGCGGGCCCTTTATAACAGCATTACGCCGTGGGATGAAGATATTCATGCTCAGGTATCGGAGCTCAGGGATTTGGGCATCAGACATGTCGTCGTCCAGGTTTTCGACATGGGGGATAAGAAACCAACAGGCAGGGTGAAATCACTGAAGAATCTATTACCCCTCGTTGAAAAGGGTAATTTTGAAAGTATCCTGGTCGATACAGCGGTGATGAATTTGCCGGCGACAGCTTTCTCTCTGGTGGCTAACACTCTCATTAAGAATGAGTTCGGTTTTCCGGTGGGCTTTGCCCCTTCCAATGGCACTTACATGTGGAGAAAGGCGGCGGGTGAACAGGGGAAGGATAAGTTTCCAGCGATCGATGCGGGTGTCCATGCGATCTCTGCTTTGGCATGCGATTTTCTTTTTTACGGACCATTGACCGGAACGGGTAGAGTTTTTCCGGCTGTGGCAGCAGCGAGCAGTATGATGGCGGCTCTGGCTTTCAATGAGAGCACTTTCTTACCGGCGGGAGATCACCCTCTGAACCTTCTATTTCCCGATGTGGTTAAACAGTTTGAAAAAGAAAAAGGAGAAAAATGAGATGGCAATGAATCTGAGTCCAAGAGAAGGAGTCCTTAAATTTTTTAAAAAGGAGAAGATCGATTACATTCCGCTTTTTAGTGGTATGGGGAATATCACCATTCATGGGTTAGAGAAATATGGCTGGAAATTTCCTGAGATTCACACCGATGCCCACAAGATGGCCAGTATGGCCGCCTCGAGTTTTCAGCTTTTTGGTTTTCCCTGTGCAGTGGTTCCTTTTGATATGGGGGTGGAGGCGGAGGTTCTGGGAAGCAAAGTCAATTACTATGCTCACGCTTCAGACATCCTTTATCCGACCATCATCGAGCACCCGGCAGAAAAGGTGGAAGATCTGAGCATTCAAATTCCCACAGATTTAGCCAGGGCAGGAAGGATCCCGGTGGTCACCGGAGCACTTCGTTTTTTGAAGCAGGAGGTAGGTAACCAGATACCCATCGGAGCCTGGGTTCTCGGACCTTACACCTTGGCTGGACAACTACTTGACCTATCTCAACTTGCAAAGGCTGCTTTCAAAAAGAGAGATTTAGTGGGACAACTGCTTGACCAATTAGCAGATGTTCTGATCAAAATCATCAAGATCTACAGAGAGGCGGGTGCAGATTACATAACGGTTCGTGAGATGGGCGCTGGTCCGGACATATTAAGCCCCCGTTTGTTTGAATCTCTTATCCGACCTTACTTGAAAAAGATCTTTGATGGAATAGAATCCCCAAAGATCCTTCATATCTGTGGTGATACCAATGCGATTGTTGACCAGATGATCCTTTGCGGGGCGGATGCCATCAGCGTAGAAAAAAAGAATAATGTGATTGAATCCAGAAAGAAATTAGGTTCAGAGGTTTTGATCTTTGGAGAATTGGATGCTTATGGAGTTCTTTCTCAGGGAAAACCGGAGGATGTGGATAAGGCGGTGAAGGAAGCGGTAGACCGAGGGGTCAATGCCATCTGGCCGGGTTGTGATCTATGGCCAGTGGTGCCGAAGGAAAATATGGAGGCGATGATGGCCGCCGCCAGAAAATATGGGAAGCTTGTTTAGAAAATAAAAGTTATTGATCTAATGGTTAAGGTAAACCTGCCTGCCGCCTGCCTGCCAATAGGGAGGGTCATCAGGGGTGATATCACCGTCATGAAACATTAGGTATCAATTCTCCATCTCCGCTTTTAACCACATAAGACACGATCCTTCCTTATAAAACAATAATAGACCATTTGAGTTTTCATAACCTTATGGTATGATTGGCTTATGAAAAAAAGAGAACCCGACCAGTTTTTTAATGTGATTCTTAACAGCATTGCCGATGGGGTTTTTACTACGGACAATGATGGCAAAATAACTTTTATGAATAAAGCGGCCGAGGAGATCACGGGGTTTTCGAATAAGGAAGCCATCGGCCACTATTGCTTTGACGTCTTCAGGGCGGATATCTGTCAGTCGCGATGTGCCCTGAAAGAAACCCTCATGACGAAAAAGGAGATCATCAATCTCCCTGCCACCATTTTAAAGAAAGGGGGACAGAAAGTCTCTATCAGTATTAGTACCGCCGTATTGAGGAATGAGCGCGGGCAAATCATCGGAGGCGTGGAAACCTTCAGGGACCTTTCTGTCATAGAGGAGCTTAAAAAGGAGCTTTTTGAAAAATATACACTCGGGGATATCATCAGCAAAAATTACCTGATTCATAACATCTTCAATATCCTTCCGAATATTGCGGAAAGCGACAGCACCGTACTGATACAGGGAGCCAGCGGCACAGGCAAAGAACTTTTTGCAAAGGCCATTCATCATCTGAGTCGAAGAAGGATAAAACCATTCATCAAGGTGAATTGCGGCGCTCTTCCGGATACGTTGCTCGAATCGGAACTTTTTGGATACGTCAAGGGAGCATTTACGGATGCCAAGAAGGACAAACCGGGGAGGTTTGCCCTAGCGAACGAAGGGACGATTTTTCTCGATGAGATCGGCGATATGTCCCCCTCCCTCCAGGTAAAACTTCTTCGTGTCCTCCAGGAGAGGGAATATGAACCACTGGGATCAATCAGCCCCAGAAAGACAGATGTCCGAATTATTGCGGCAACCAATAAAGATATTGCAAAACTGGTGAACGATGGGAAATTTAGAGATGATCTCTTTTATCGACTCAATGTGGTAAAAATTGAACTGCCACCCCTTTCCCAGAGAAGGGAGGATATCCCTTTATTGATCGATGCCTTTATTCAAAAGTTCAATGCCAAAATGGGAAAACAGATTGTGGGGGTGTCGGATCAGGCCCTGCGATTGCTGTTGAAACATGATTATCCCGGAAATGTCAGGGAACTTGAAAACATCATCGAACATGCCTTTGTCCTATGCAGAGGCGACCGGATCGATATAGATTGTCTTCCCAAAGAGTTCACCGGGGGGCAGGAGGGGATGCCACCATTTCCACCTTTAAAAGAAGAGACTCTTTTCAAGAGAGCCGAGGCGGAGATCATCGAACGAACATTGAAGAAATATGGGAGCAATCGGGCGAAAACAGCACAAGAGTTAGGCATTGACCGCACTACCCTTTGGCGGAAAATGAGGAAATACGATCTCCTTTGATTTTCAGGATAATGAACCTTGCCGTTGCATAAAATTACATAAAAAGGGNNCTTTAAACATTTGGCTACTCCGTTTCCAAGTAAAATCCAAAGGCCACCTCAGGGGGTATCGCATGTTACCCATACACCATAAAATAATCCGCAATTGTAGAGGTTTAGAAGCACACTTGCCTCCCTTTTTTTCAACGTTAAGGTGGATCGTATTTTCCGTCAAGTTAGGAAAGGCTATGAGGATGGCTTAAACTTGGGCAAACTGAACTCCTCTGTAATATCCTCCCATGTCACTTCCACGGGCATGTCACATTTCACCTCATGATGAGGGCAGTCCACGATATTCGTGAGGAGGCGTGGTCCTTCCTCCAATTCCACATCGGCGACCACATAGGGAACTTTGTTTTCAAACCCTGGATGATAGACCACATGGTACACGACAAAGGAGTAAACCTTCCCCTTTCCTCTCGCAACGATCCATTGAATCTCCTGAGAATAACACATCGGGCAGATCGTGGAGGGTGGCCAACGGACATGACCGCAAGCCTTACACTTCTGGAATTTCAACTTGTGCTCCTTGCAGCCGATCCAGAACTCCTGGTTGTCCCCATTGATTATAGGAAGTGGTTTGGGATAATTGCCCATCTATGACCTCCTTAAGATGATACAGGTATGCGTCTGAAGTATTCCACCGTTATCGTTGCACAAAATGATCTCGGGGGGTTTGGTCTTTGTAGCCGGTCCTAATTGTCTGTCCCCGCATCGACCCATCAGTTGCATGGCTGCCTCAGAGAGAGGCGTTAGACCCATGTAATAAGCCTCAGAGAGCTGTCCTCCGGAGGTATTGACGGGCATCCTTCCGCCGGGATCAATATTCCCCTTTCTGAACCAGTCCTCACCTTCTCCCGGCCCAAAGAAACCATAGTCTTGTAAAGTGATTTCTACGGTATAGGTAAAGCAGTCGTAGATCTCACAGGCATCGATTTCGTTGAGGGTTATCCCTGCCATCCTAAAGGCCATCTCACCCGCCTTTTTGGCTCCGGTAGGTCCGGTGAGGTGGTTTGCCTGATGGACGTCGTAAGAGGGATTGTGCTGGCCCATTCCCATAATAATAACAGGGTTGTGTCTCAGATCGCGAGCCCTCTCAGCGGAAGTGATGACAACGGCTCTTCCTCCGTCTGTCATCAGGCAGGTGTCGAAAAGACGAAAAGGCTCCACGATCCATCTTGCATGGTAGTAATCCTCAAAGGTCAATGGGCGATCGTGCATGACGGCCGCTGGATTCAGGTTGGCCCATTTCCTCTGTCCGGCGGCGATATATTTCCAGGTCTCCGGCCCCGTGCGGAAGGTATGCATAGCTCTTCGTGCGGCCAGGGCATAGCCTGCAGCGGCGCCAAAATGACCGAACACCGCGTCGTCCGCGTTTCGCTCCAGGAGCATGCGCCGCATGCTATCGCTGGAAAAGGCGTTATGTCCATAGGACAAAACCACATACTTGCAAAGACCTGACTCGAGCACGCCCACGGCGTGCTGGAAATGGCTCCTCGATCAATTGGCATCCTGGCTCAGATAGCTGGGAGATAGCCCGAGATGCTGGGCCGCCAGATAAGGGGTTACCGCTCCCTCATTGGAGGCGGG
The DNA here is from genome assembly GCA_002327885.1 of Syntrophaceae bacterium UBA2208. Classification (GTDB taxonomy): domain Bacteria; phylum Desulfobacterota; class BSN033; order BSN033; family UBA1163; genus UBA1163. The sequence goes on along the minus strand of DCUS01000087.1, from coordinate 31,918 downwards.
TGGAAACATACGGTAGCAGATAAGTCCGTCGATGTCTTTTCTTCTCAGCCCTGCATCCATGATGGCGTTTGCACATGCTTCAAGGTGAAAACTCAGTGACGTTCGACCGGGAATACGACCCTGAGGCGTATACCCTATCCCTACAATGGCATACTTGTCCTTTAGACTCATTCAATTCACCTCCCTAAAAATAGTTGAATGCCCTACAGATTCCTCTCGTCTGAAAATATCACAGGTACTTCGGTTGTCAATATTAAAAATGGATGGGGGATGCAAGTGAATGAGAGAAAAGGCAATAATTTTCAATGATAATAGGCGAAGCCGCCAAGAATATTCCAAAACAGATTAGACAAAAGTATAGAGAATTGCCCCGGACTGACATGGCAGGAATGGGAGACAAGATTGCCCACTTCTATTTTGGCATCGACTATTCGATCGTTTGGGAAGTTATCAAAATAAGACTGCCTGATATAAAACCAGTCACCCAAAAGATGCTTAAGGAGATGGAGGAGTAGAAATGGTAATGCATCCTTGATGGCGATATTCAAAAAAAGAAAACTGAAAAAGGCAAAGTTGCATATTTTGCTGTCCTATCGGAGATCATCGTTGAGGGTGAATGAAAAGTAATTGTAAGATATGGGCTGTTCAAGAAAATTTGCATATTTTGGGTAATCGTGATATATAGAAATTAGTCGTAGGTTTCATTCTCATTTTTAAGTCAAAGAAATTGAACCTGTATAAAGCCACGAAGGCATACTACTTCCAGGGAGGAAGGTTGACTTCGTGGCTTTATTTTTGGAGGCCCCAATGCAAAAGTTATTAACGGTAAATATTATTCTCGCTCTGTTGGTTTTTCCCATATTCTCTTTTTCCGAGCAGAGGGTGGTGACCGATGCGACCGGGCAAGAACTTGATCTTCCGAATCGGGTTGAACATGTCATTTGCTCCGGAGCGGGTTGTCTGCGCCTTCTGACCTATCTTCAGGCTCAAAACCTGATCATTGCCGTTGACGATATGGAAAAGCGTCATCCTAAATTTGATGCCAGGCCTTACGCGCTCGCTAATCCGCAGTTTAAGAATTATCCCATGTTTGGTGAATTTCGAGGTTATGACAACCCTGAGTTAATTATGGCTCTCCATCCAGCACCCCAGGTCATTCTCAAAACTTTTAGCAACATGGGGCACGATCCTAAGAAACTCCAGAAAAAGACTTCCATCCCAGTCGTGGTGCTGGAATATGGCAACCTGTCGAGTCAGCGTGATTCTCTTTACCAAGCCCTTCGTATTATGGGAAGGGTCGTGAATAAGGGAAAGCGGGCCGAGGAACTGATCTCATTCTTTGAATCTACGATCAAGGAGCTTAAAGATCGAACCAAGGATATTTTGAAATCGGAACAGAAGTCATGCTTTGTTGGCGGGATCGCCTTCAAAGGGCCCCATGGATTTCATTCCACAGAACTGGACTATCCGCCTTTTATATTTATCAATGTGAAAAATGCGGCCAATGGGCCTTTTATGAAGACCAGTGGACAAAACAACATCGCAAAGGAAAAAATCATTCAATGGGACCCTCAGATTCTCTTTCTGGACCTCTCGACGCTCCAGATGGGGGATAAAGCCGGCGGCCTGTTTGAGTTGAAAACGGATCCCGCCTATCAGGCTCTGACAGCGGTTAAAAAAGGGCAGATTTACGGGGTCCTCCCCTACAACTGGTATGCACAAAATTTCGGCTCCATCCTTGTCGATGCATACTTCATCGGAAAACTCCTTTATCCACATCGATTCCGGGACATCGATCCTTCAGCCAAGGCAGATGAGATCTATTCCTTCCTCGTGGGTAAACCCGTTTTTAAGGAGATGGATAGGATGTTTCAGGGATTAGTCTTTAAGAAAATTCCAGTGCATTAGGAGGGTACCCATGCATTTCAATGGTGGTGGAGTTCCTCTGGAATATACCAGATATATCAAAAGAAAATTGGCCTTTATCGGAGGAAGTATTATCCTGCTTGCATGTCTGCTCGTTGTCAGCGTATCGATGGGAGCGGCAAACATACCGCTCTCAGATGTGGTTTTGACTCTTGTCGGCAAGACCATTTCAAAACAGTTTGAAATCATTATCTGGAATATTCGACTCCCACAGGCATTTACGGCGATGGTAGCGGGTTGCGGATTGGCAGTCGCGGGTGCAGTGATGCAAGCGATTCTCCGAAATCCCCTCGGCTCACCCTTTACCCTGGGCATCTCCCATGCGGCGGGCTTTGGGGCAGCCTTTTCAGTCATGATTCTGGGAACGGGGGCGATGTCCAGCATGAGTGTGGGCGCCGTGACCATTTCCAATCCGTATATGACAACCCTCATGGCCTTCTTCTTCTCTTTGGTCGCTGCTGGTATCATCATCGGTGTATCCAAGATCAGGGGAGCGTCACCGGAGACCATGGTTTTGACGGGGATCGCTCTGGCCTCGCTCTTTACTGCGGGGACGATGTTGCTCCAATTTTTTGCCGATGACGTCCAGCTGGCGGCGATGGTCTTCTGGACCTTTGGGGATGCGGCCCGGGCAAGCTGGAGGGAATTAGGCCTGCTGGTTGTTGTCACAGGTGTGGCTTCGGCCTATTTAATTGCGAACGCCTGGAACTACAATGCAATTGACGCGGGAGACGAAACGGCCAAAGGTCTTGGAGTAAGAGTGGAACAAATCCGGCTGCTCGGACTGTTTACCTGCTCTCTCATTACCGCTGTCATCGTTTCTTTCCTTGGCATCATCGGTTTCGTAGGTTTGGTTTGCCCCCACATCGTCCGTCGGCTGATCGGCGGTGATCATCGCTTTTTAATGCCTGCAACCTTAGTGGTCGGCAGCATCCTGCTTCTTGGGTCAGATACCGCCGCCCGCTTAATCCTGACCCCGCACCTGCTGCCTGTCTCTGTGCTCACAGCATTTATGGGCGCGCCCGTGTTCATTTACCTTATCATCAGGGGGTATAGACGTTGATTCTCAATGTGAACGGACTGTCTTTTTCCTATAAAAGCCGAGACATTCTTCGGGATATCCGATTTGACGTTGCCAGAGGAGAGGTCCTTGCTATCCTCGGTCCTAACGGCGTAGGGAAGACAACGCTTCTCAAATGTATCAATACCATTTTACGCCCCTGCGCGGGGTCAGTGCTTGTTGACAGCGAGAGCGTCTTCTCCATGGGGTCTACGGAAATCGCCCACCGTATCGGTTACGTCGCACAGCGCGCTGAAACCAGTAGATTGATAGCTTTCGATGCCATTCTCATGGGCCGGCATCCTCACATCAACTGGAGGGTTTCGGACAGAGATCTCGCCATTGTGGATTCGGCCATCAAACTCCTTGACCTCGGTTGTCTTGCCATGCGATATATTGACCAGATAAGCGGAGGGGAACTTCAGAAGGTTGCCCTTGCCCGCGCCCTGGTCCAGGAACCCAAACTCCTTCTTCTTGATGAGCCGACCAGCAATCTGGATTTGAAAAACCAGGTTGAAATTCTCAAGATCATCCGCCGTGTCGTAAAGGAGCATGGGATTTCGGCAGTCATGACCATGCACGATCTCAATAAAGCGTTGCGGTATGCTGACAAATACATGTTCCTGAAGGGAGGGATTATTTTCGATGCCGGAGAGGTAAGTGAAGTCACGGCGGAAACAGTTCAGGCTGTATACGGATTACCGGTCGAAATCCATTACTACAGGGGTAACCCTGTGGTATTACCCCTGGAAGGGGATAGAAACGGAGGGTGAATCATGTCCTGTTCCATCGAGAAAGAGCTGGTCGAAAAAACGATTGCTTTTCACGGGCATTCCTGCCCGGGTCTGGCCATAGGCATCCGTGCGGCCGAACTTGCCCTTCAGAAATTAGGTCATCCTGAGCAGAGCGATCTCGTCGCCATTGTCGAAACGGATATGTGTGGAGTGGATGCAATCCAGTTCCTCACCGGGTGCACGTTTGGCAAGGGTAATCTTATCCATAAAGATTTCGGCAAGATGGCCTTCAATTTTTACGACTCCCGAAAGAACATAGGCTTTCGTGCCGTTCTATGTCCGGATATTTCAGGCAATGCTGGTTTGGAGCTTCGCAGTCTGAGCAGGAAAGTGGCGATTGGGACCGCTCATGGAGAGGAACAGGTCCGGTACGAAGAATTAAGGCGGTCACTCCAAGACAGGTATATGAATGCTGAATTGGAGGATATGTTTATCATCATGGAACCTGCCTTCCCGATTCCAAAGCCGGCCCGTGTTTTACAGAGCCTGCAATGTGAAGCATGCGGAGAGATGACCATGGAGTCCCGAACAAGGCGGATGGATGGAAAGATCTTGTGTCAACCCTGTTTTGAAAAAAAGGAACAAAAAATATAAGCCTATCGATCCTACCTTCTCAATCGAAGGGTCTGTTTTAGATGAAATAATTTTATGGTATGATTTGTTCATGGAAAAGAAAGAACCGGAGAAATTCTTCAACATTATTTTTAATAGTGTTGCCGATGGTGTTTTTACAACCGATGGCGAAGGTAGAATAACCTTTTTTAATAAAGCGGCAGAAGAGATCACAGGATTTTTGGGCGGAGAGGCGATTGGACGGTACTGCTATGAAATCTTCAGAGCAGATATCTGTCAGTTTCGCTGCGCTCTGAAAGAAGTCCTCAAAACAGAAAAGGAGATCATCAATCTCCCTGTCACCATTTTAAGTAAAGACGGAAAAAGGGTCCCGATCAGCATCAGCGCTGCAGTCTTGAGGAATGAGAAGGGAGAGGTGATCGGAGGAGTTGAGACATTCAGGGATCTCTCAGCCATTGAGGAGCTCAAAAAGGAACTCTCACAAAAATATACGTTCGGAGACATTGTCAGCAAGAACTACTTCATTCATAACCTATTCAATATCCTTCCGAATATAGCAGGGAGTGACAGTACCGTTCTGATCCAGGGAGCGAGCGGAACGGGCAAGGAGCTTTTTGCAAAAGCAATTCACAACGTGAGCCACAGAAAGAATAAGTCTTTTATCAAAGTGAATTGTGGGGCCCTTCCGGATACTTTGCTTGAATCGGAATTATTCGGATATGAAAAGGGAGCTTTCACGGATGCCAGGAAGGACAAACCAGGAAGATTTGCTCTCGCAAACGGAGGGACGATTTTTCTCGATGAAGTAGGTGATATGTCCCCTTCACTTCAGGTGAAACTGCTTCGTGTCCTTCAGGAGAAGGAGTATGAACCTTTGGGCTCGACCAGTCCCAAAAAGACAGACGTTCGAATTATTGCAGCGACGAATAAAGATCTTTCGAAAATGGTCAACGAAGGGAATTTCAGAGATGATCTCTACTACCGACTTAACGTGGTTAAGATTGATCTGCCTTCTCTTTCCCAGAGAAGAGAAGATATCCCTCTGCTGATCGATACCTTTATTCGAAAGTTCAACGTGAAAATGGGAAAGAAAATCTCTGGTGTTTCTGACAAGGTTTTACGATTGCTTTTAAGATATGACTATCCAGGAAATGTGAGGGAGCTCGAAAACATCATCGAGCATGCTTTTGTCCTTTGCGGGGAGGACCGAATCGACTTAGACTGCCTTCCCAAGGAAATGACAGGAGGCCAAATGGAGATAGCTTCATCTTTACCCGTTAAAGAGGAAAGTCCATTTGAGCATGCGGAAGCAGGGGTCATAGAGAAGGTACTGAAGAAATACGGCGGGGATCGGATCAAGACCGCTAATGAGTTGGGAATTGGGCGCACAACCCTCTGGAGGAAGATTAGAAAATACGGACTCGCATAGAAAAGAATGTTTCATACAAGAAACTGTTTCATTAGCAATGTTTCATATATGGAACATAATGATGCCTACCATCTTCACCTCCCCAAAATAGATCTATTGTAACTTTCTGATATCTCACAATTATTCCTCCATACAATTTTTGGCACCTTTCTTGCT
>DCUS01000087.1:0-25961 GCA_002327885.1 Syntrophaceae bacterium UBA2208 | reverse complement strand
CCAGGAGAACTGGCCGATGGAAAGCTTCACCCTCCAACAGAGGCTGGATCAACTGACCTCCAAAGGGGTGGATAAGATCATATGCGGTGGAATTGACAATTTCTGTATGGATCATCTGGGAAACATGGGAATTGATGTGATCCAGAATGTTGCAGGGGAAGCGAGGGAAGTTTTGAATCTCTTCATAAGAGGAGTGCTTCGACCCGGTTTTTACTGTGACGGGAAAGAGGAAGCTAATTTCCTTCGGGAAGAGTTAGGTCAGATCGAGAAAAGACTTGAAGAACTGAAACAGTGACAAATTGAAATTATTTCAATTTGCAATCCTGAACTTGTTTCAGGGTTTGAAAGGAGGTGTTCTTATGCCAGGATTTGATGGAACTGGACCGATGGGTCAGGGTCCGATGACCGGTGGAGGCAGAGGTTTTTGTGCTATGCCATACGGAGGCTATAGACCATACGGATATGGCTTCCAAACACCCTATCATCCACCTACCGGTATGTACCCATTCTATGGTCAGCCATTTTATGGTCCTGTCTTTGGCGCAGGGCGTGGTGGGCTTCCATGGGGTGGAGGCCGTGGCAGGGTATTCGGTGGCGGGCGGGGGTTTCGTCGTTGGTAGGGGTAAAGCATGGGGGAACCGCGACGGAAAATGGGAGCCAATCTTTACCACAGGTTGACTCCCTGTTAACCCTTAGGTTTTAAGCTACAGAGAGAATGGCGTTCTATGAAAAATTTTATTAGTTGGGCAAGGGTAGAGAGGCCTGTCTTGTACAGGTTTAGGTTCATGACCTGTTTGATTTCTTGTTAAACAGGGTGAACGCAGGGTTTAAATTGCCCACTAATAAAGAAAAGAGAGAGTGAGGATATCTAACAGAGTAATTTAGAGATAGGAGGATGTTATGAAAATCGTTGTAACAGCATCAGGACCAGATTTGGATTCTCCCGTAGATCCTCGATTCGGCCGATGCCAGTATTTCATCTTCGTTGATCCTGATTCCCTCCAATTCGAAGCCATCGAAAATGAGAATGTGATGGCATCAGGCGGAGCAGGTATTCAGTCTGCCCAGTTTGTTGCCCAAAAGGGCGCCGAAGCGGTGATCACGGGAAATTTGGGTCCTAATGCTTCCTCGGCCTTCAGTGCCGCGGGCATGAGGGTCTTTTTGGGCGCTACCGGAACTGTTCGGGAAGCCATTCAGATGTTTAAAAAGGGTCAGCTTCAAGAGGGCTTTGGTCCCTCGGTACAGTCTCATTTCGGGATGGGCCAACAAATGGAATTTGGGCCCTCGACTGGTTTCGGCCCGGGAACGGGTGGAGACACAGGGATGGGTAGAGGTATGGGAATGGGTGGAGGCATGGGGATGGGAAGAGGTATGGGAATGGGTGGAGGTATGGGGATGGGCAGAGGTATGGGAATGGGAAGAGGCATGGGGATGGGTCGAGGCATGGCGGGGGGGATGGGAATGATGAGTCCAACTCCGCCCCCACCTCAAGTCATGAGCAAGGAGCAAGAGCTTCAGATGCTGAAGGAGCAAGCCCAGTTCCTCGGAGATCAATTGAAGATGATTGAGCAGAGGATTGAGGAACTGAGTAAGAAGGGGAATTAAAATTTGCTCAAAGGGGGTGATGAATATGCCGAGAGGTGACGGAACGGGTCCACCCAGTGGAGGTGGTCCAAGAACAGGCAGAGGTGCCGGAATGGGTGGATCACGAAGAGGAACGGGAGGTGGTTCGAGAGCGGGTGCAGGCCCGGGAGGAGAATGCCTATGCCCAAAGTGCGGAACGACCGCTCCTCATCAAACAGGAGCACCGTGCTACTTTGTCAAATGCCCAAAATGTGGTTCTCCGATGGTAAGAAAATGAAATAACTTTTGAGTGAAAGGAGACCCCAATGGGTGAGACAGATTAGAAAAGCGTTGATAGAGCCGCACAAAATGGACAAGTGCCGAGAACTGGAAGCTGCGTAGTCGGGCAAGCCCGTAACCTGTGATCTATGACTCGTGATAAAGAACAGGACATTGCGGAACGGATTTAAAAAATGAGGGAATTCATGAATGAAATGTTGACGGGTCAAAAAAGACAGGGGAAAGTCAACTTCCACAGAAATTGTTTTGCATGTGGTTCAAATAATGGAACGGGTTTTGGACTCAAGTTTTACAAGCAAGAGGATGGGACTGTTTCTGGGAACTTTTTCGCAGACCCAAAATTTGAAGGCTATTCGGGCATCATTCATGGAGGAGTCGTCGCCACCCTGTTGGATTCTGTGATGACCCACTGTCTCTTAATGAAGGATATCCCCGCCCTCACGGGAAGATTGTTGATCAAATATTCTGCGCCCATTCGAACAGGAACCGTTGTGAAATTAGAGGCGAGGATTGTTGGAGAATCCCGTAAAATTTTTACCTTAGAAGGAAAAGCCTTCGTACTGGGGAAGAAAGTGGCAAGCGCCAAGGCGAGGTACATGAGGCCGAAGCCACACGAACTCCCTTTGGATTCTCATTCTGTCATTCCCGTTTAAACGGGAATCCAGAAAAAGATTTCCAAAAAGAGGATTAAGAAATGATACCATCCTCAGCTAAAAACTCCTCATTAGAATACAAGATGATTGGAGGTATCGTTAAGAAATATCCTGAAATATCTCGAATCATGGAAAGATATTTCGGTCAGAATTGTCTAAAAAAGCCAGGGTTTAAAATCCAGACACTCAAAATGGCATGCCTTCTCTCTGGTGTAGATCAAGGTCGATTGGCTCGAGATCTCCGGGAGGTACAAAATATTTTGGTAGGCACGAATAAAAGATGGATAACGTCTTTTTATGCGGAGGTGTCTTTTTAGTAGGGATGTAAAATTCAAATTGAGGAGGGTGGAGGAAAATGAAAAGGGCATTGGCTGTCCAACTAATTGCGCTGAGTTTGATTTTTATTGGCCTGCTTGGAAATCCTTATTGTCAAGAGATCAAGAAAGAGAACTGTTTTTTTCTTACCAGTCTGCACTACACCGCAAAGGGGATGGAATACTGGTATGACAAAGCGAATGGCGGTTTAGAAATCCTATCCGGTGTCCCTTATTCTAACCTCACGTGTAAAAACTGTCATGCGCCTGGATGCGATCGCTGCCATAAGGTGGAGAAAGATAAAACATTCAAATATTCAACCGAGGCGGCTAAAAACCAAACGATGTGTCTGGAATGCCATGTAAGGGAGCAGGCCATCATAGGAATTGATCGGGCATCAAAGCAGCCGGATGTCCATTTGGCCAAAGGGATGAAATGTATGGATTGCCATTCGTCAAGAGAAATACACGGCGATGGAGTCGAATACATATCTCTGAAACAGCCTGGCGCCATGGACACAAAGTGCGAAAAATGCCATTCCTCTGTTAAACAAACCGATTCCCATACCGTTCATGGGGACAAACTAGATTGCAAAGCCTGTCATGTACGCCATGTGGTTAGCTGCACCAACTGTCACTTTGACACTCAAATTAGGGAAGGGAGACGTGTGGCTATTCCGGTTTCGGGGTGGGTATTTTTGATGAATTATGGAGGAAAAGTTTCTTCGGCAAACATGCAAACCTTCGTGGTAAAAGGGGATAAGACCTTCTTTATGTTTGCTCCCCATATGAGCCACTCCGTGATGAAAGAGGGAAGGAAATGCGATGGTTGTCACGGGACGAAGATTATGAAGGATGTTCAAAGCGGAAAAGTCACACTGACCTGGCTTGAGGAAGGAAAGACGAAAAATCTGAAGGGCGTTATTCCTGTTGTGAAAGGGGTGGACTATCAATGCGTTTACCAGGATCGGAAGGAAGGGAAATGGGTTCCAATTAAGAACCCTGTGGCCCCCCTTTACCATTATGCCGCATTTGGTGAACCGCTCTCGCAGGAACAACTTAATAAATTAGTTGAACGGATGGGCAAGTAAGAAATCAATCCTGTTTGCTCATCTTCCAATCCACCTTTTATGGGGATGGCCCTAAGTTCCTTTGCTAAATGGAAAGGAGGGCAAGAAATGAAAGCTTACTCAGACAAGGTTTTAGTTCCCGCTTTAGAAAGCCGCGCAATTCAACCCATCCTAACCCAAGCAGAATACTCCACGCAAAAGATTCTGCTTGTGGAAAATGAAGAAGCACAATGTTTGCTCTATGAACAGGAGTTGAATGAGGAGGGTTATATAGTCATTCGGGCGAGGGATGGCAAAGAGGCCTTAAAGCGCCTCGAGGAATCACTCTGTAATCTCGTCATTCTTGATATTATGATGCCGGAAATGGATGGGATTGAAGTTCTGGGAAAGATTGTATCGCGTTACAAAAAAATGCCTGTCATTCTTCATACCGCCTACGCTCACTATAAGAATGACTTTATGACTTGGTTAGCGGATGCCTTTGTTGTTAAGTCGTCCGACCTTTCCGTGTTGAAGAAAACTGTTAAAGAATTGTTGGGGAAGAATGGCGAAGAAAAAGACGGTCGGGGAGTGTCCGCACAAGAAATAAGAGGATTCTATGAGACAAACCCATAGACAATTACAAAAAGAGGGATGGCTCCGTCAATTCGTTGCCGATGAGGCTCAGGCAAAAGATGCGGTGGAGATATACGATCTCCTGGGCTACGAAGTTCATTTACAGCCTCCCAAACATGCTCATTCCAAGAAGAAGGGTTCTCCTTCTTCAGCGGGATTTCAAAGTTATTTTAAAATTGTATATATCAAGCCCAGAAAGTCATCGGATGATGAGGGAGAATAGATTTAAAGGATTCCCTTTTAAAGTGCATTCGGGAAGTAAAAACTTTTTTGCAGATTTCATGAAAAACTTTGACGATAGGCATGAACACAATGTTGCGCGAAAGTCTAATAGGATGGATTGGAAACCAGTCGTTAAAATAAATCAAATTATCCCGAAGAGGAGACAGATCAAGACTCTCATGGGGGTCAAGAGCCTACAAATGAAAGATATGGTGGGGCGTTATTGGGACCTTCTTGAAATTGCACGTTTGGTGAGTTGGTGCATGAATCGGGATTATCTTATTAAAACCTGTCTTGATCATATCAGTAAACGATTAGGGAAACGGGCAAGATGCTGTCTCATGGAAGGGGAGGAACTGAAACTCCAATGCTGGGTAGGCAGATATAAACGTCCAATAGAGCAAGTTCCAATTTGCAGGGAGAGCGTCGTCTGGGGGGTGGTTAAAAAGGGAGTGTCATTGAACCTGACCCGTCCTCATGATAGCGAAGGTTATCGGCATACTCTGGGGGAGAAAATCAAGATTAAAGCGGTCATTCCGCTCTGGTATGTTGATCTATTAACCCAAGAGGAAAGGCGTGTGGGAGCTTTAATCATTGATTCTGGGAGAGAAGGGGTTCCCATTTCAGCGGAGGAGTTTGAGTATCTAAAGGTAGTAGGGGAGTTGATGGGAGCTGCTGTAGGCAAAGCCAAGCTGGTGGGGCAATTGGAGGAATTATACAGAACAAAAGAAGCGATGGTCAGGGAGACTGCCCATGCGTTTAGAAATCGGATCACAGTTATCGGAATACTATCGCGACGCATTGCAGGATTGGCAAAAAACACAGATTTAGCCCATGAAGCCAGAATGTTATACAGGGAAGTGCAAGAGTTGCAGGTCCGTTTAGGACGGTTTGAGAAATATATAGGTCTTTGAAGTAATGGGATATACAAAGGTGGTAGGAGAATGGAATGATCGTAATCTATGGGCCACTTTTTTGGGAAGGAGATGAGAAGTATTAGGGAAGGGGAAGCAGTGGCTGAAGAAATCACAATGGAAGATAGAATGAAGGAGGAGGACCGGGTTAGAGAAAAGACCGATTTCGGGAAAGGATAAGGAGGCCCGAAGCCCCCCTGTTCTGCTGGCGATATTTATAGGCGGGATGAAAATTGGGTCAATAATTTTGAGGAAAGGATTCGAGATGAAAGATCTATCTGATTTTGTAGTCCCTTGGATGAATGACGTCAAGCCCTACACCACGGACGATGTCAATGTGGCGTGGGATCATCCAGAGTTTCGCAGGATGTTTCTTAATGAAAATCCGTACCCACCTTCCCAGGCAGTCGTGGAAGCAATATTGGATGCAGTCAGGCATGGAAATAGGTACCCGGGGAATGGCCCACAGCTTCGAGCTAAGATAGCGGAAAAATATCAACTGGGATCTGACAATGTCTTTCTGGGAAATGGCTCCTCTGAAATTATCGAAATGGTCATGAAAGTATTTGTGGCTCCGGGTGAGGAGGTCATCATCCCCAATCCCACCTTTAGTCTGTTTGAGTCCAGAGCCACAATCATCGGGGGAAAAGCGATCAAAGTAGATCAAAAAGAAGATCTTCAATATGATACAGAGGCTATCCTGAACGCGATTACCTCAAAGACAAAAGTCATCATCATTTGTACTCCTAATAATCCTACGGGTGATTTCATCCCTGATGAGGACCTCATTAGAATTCTCAAAAGAGGCATTCCCACTCTGGTTGACGAAGCCTATCTCGAATATCATCCAGAACATCTTTCAAAAGCACCCTTAATCAGGAATTACCCCAATGCCATCATCTCCCACACTTTTTCAAAAGCCTTCGGACTGGCGGGAATTCGTATCGGATTCTGCTTCGCTGATAAGAAGGTCATTGGATATTTCAAAAAGATGCAGATGCCATGGAGTGTCAGTCTGATGGCTATCGCCGCAGCTTATTCAGCTTGGCATGATGGGGATGCATTCAACCGGAAGATAACAGCCAACAATCGAGAAATCGAATATTTTTTTCAGGAGTTGAACAAAATAGGCGGGGTGAAAGCCTATTTTTCTTACGGGAATTACATTTTAATTGACATTACCAAAACAGGTTTGGATCCTCAGAAAGTTGTAGATTCACTTTTGGAGAGAAAGGTGATGATCAAAACCGTGAAGGGATATAGAGACAGGAAATTCGTCCGTGTCAGTACAGGAACCGAAGAAGAAAACGCCTTTTGTGTTGAATCACTCAAGCAGATTCTTCAAAAAAAGAATGGACGATGAAGGTGCCCAAAGAGAAAGGCTGAATGAACCATGGGACTAAACCCGATTGGAGTCATTCGTTCTCCATACAAAGATAGGAAAGCATGTCCCCCACAAGGTCGAGAGGAAATTTGTGAGATTGAGATTTTTGAACAGTATGCAGAGGGGTTAAAGGATATCGATGGGTTCTCTCATCTCATATTACTTTATTGGTTACACTCGACGAAGGACTATTCCCTTTTGGTAAAAACGCCCTGGGATTCCGAGCCACACGGTGTTTTTGCCACCCGATCACCAAACAGGCCGAATGCTTTGGGTTTTTCCGTAGTCGAATTGATTGAAATAGCAGGGAATAAACTGAAAGTAAAAGGATTAGATGCTTTGGAAGGGACACCTCTTGTCGATATCAAACCCTATCTGCCCGAAATTGACGCAAAGGCAAATGTCAGGGTAGGGTGGGTCAAGGAAACGGATTTCTCAAAAGTTTATGGGAAAAGTTTTAAGGAGTCGAAGCATGTCCAATGATTTTGAAAAGATGGCAAGTGAACTTCAAGAATCCATCATGGAAGATGCCAGAAAGGTCTATTCTGAAAAGGTGATTGAACGATGGTTAAATCCAAGGAACCTGGGAAAGATCAGGAACCCGGATGGTTTTGCAAAGATTAGAGGCCCCTGTGGGGATACAATGCAGATTTCCTTCAGGGTCAAGGACGGGAGACTTTCAAAAATTAAATTCATGACGGATGGATGTGCTTCAAGCATAGCCGCAGGCAGTATGGCCACTGAATTGGCACAAGGGAAAAAGATTGAAGAGGCGGTGGAGATAAACCAACAGATGATATTGGAGGCTTTAAAAGGTTTGCCTGAAGAGAGTGTTCATTGTGCTCTTCTGGCATCCAATACCCTAAAAGAAGCTGTCAAAAATTATTCTGACTCTAAGAAGTGTAATTTCGGAAAGAGTGAAATCAAAAGCCGAGATGCAGGAATATAAAGTTCGACACAAAAATACCAAATTTTATAATCAGAAAATTGAATTGGATGGAAAAACCTTCATCCGCTGTGATTTTGAAAATTGTATCTTCATTCTGGAAAGAGGGGAGACGGAAATCTCCGGAGGCACATTCAAAAACTGCAAACTGATGCTTAGAGGAAATGCTTACACCGTCGGGAAAATCATCAAGCTTTTTACCGGGAGGAGTCCCTTGAAAGTGCTCGATATCGAAGAACCTTTGTTTGAAAAGGTTCCGAAGCCGAGAGAAAGTTAGGGAGCGATAGGATGCCCATCTATGAATATGAATGTCGGAGATGTAAGGAAAGATTCGAAGTTTTGCAAAAGATCAATGAGGACAATAGGCAACTCCGTTGTCCAAGGTGCAGCGCCGGAAGGCCCCAAAGAGTCTTATCCAGTTTTTCTTCGGGGACTGCCGGATCTTCTTCCACTTGTTCAAGTGGATCCACCTGAACAATGGGTTAGGGGAGGTCGGGTGCCTCTGAGGGGAATTTAAGCATGTATCAAAAAGATTATTACGAAATACTTGGCTTGAGTCGTTATGCTTCAGAGGATGAGATTAAAAGGGCCTACAGAAAATTGGCATTAAAATACCATCCGGATCATCACCCTGATGATCCGGATGGAGAAGAAAAATTTAAAGAGATTAGCGAGGCTTATGCTGTTTTGAGCGATCCCGAGAAGAAAAGAGAGTTTAATCGGTTTGGATACACGGGGTTTAGAAGAAGGTATACGAGAGAGGACGTATTTAAGGATTTCAATTTCGAGGAAATTTTCAGAGAATTTGGTTCCGAATTTGGGAGGTTCACCCACCCCCAGTCCTTTTGTGGAAAAAGAGGCAGAGGCTGCGGTCGTAGAAGAGCCAATTTTACCCGGATGGGATTCTTTGAAAAATCCACTGATGATTCTTTTTATGGAAAACAAATAGACCAAATTTATGATCTCCCGCTCACACCACAGGAAGCTCTTTACGGAACTAAGAAGGAGATTATCGTCGAGACAGGGATCAATCAGAAGCAATACTCTATTCAAATCCCCCCGGGGGTCGGACCCAACACTCGTCTAAGCCTTACCTTGGAAGAATTGGGGCAAGAGGAAATCCAATTTCGGGTGAAGATCATCTAAGTTGGGTGGGATAAAAGTGCTCAAGAGAAGTCTTATATTTTTGGTTGCTGGGTTAGCTTTTCATAGCCTTGGGATGATGAACCCTGTTTTTTCCGAGTCGGACGACTTCAAGAATCACCTTATGACCATGACCATTCTCTACGATAATAATCCTTATGATCACCGTCTAAAGACAGCATGGGGTTTTTCATGCCTGATCGAATTTGAAAGAAATACCATTCTTTTTGACACGGGAGGAGATGGACGAACTCTCCTCGAGAACGTGAAGATTCTAAATAAAGACCCAAAGACCATTAACACGATCATTTTATCCCATATCCACGGAGATCATACGGGAGGTCTGGGGAGTTTGTTGAGAGAAAAATCAAATGCGAAGATATATGTGCCGGGATCATTTCATCAGGAGTTTGATCGGGGGGGGAAGGTTTATGGGGCGACAGTTGTGAGAGTAAATGCTCCATTAGAAATTTGTCCAGGATTCCATTCAACGGGTGAAATGGGCCATGGGATAAAGGAACAATCTCTTCTTGTGAATACTCCTAAAGGGATCATCCTGATAACGGGTTGTGCCCATCCAGGAATCATCGAGATCATTAAAAAAGCGAAGACGATTGTAAGGAAAGATATTTATATGGTGATAGGTGGGTGGCACCTCTCTTCAGCGGGTGAACGGGAGATAAAAGGAATCATTGAAGCGTTTCTAAAGATGGGAATTCAGAAGGTCGCTCCTTGCCACTGCACAGGCGATAGGGCAATGGCGATGTTTAAAGATGCCTATGGGAAAAACTTCATTCAGGCAGGGGTTGGAAAAGTCATCCAGATTGATGGATCGATGTAAATAGAAAAGAGGTGGATTATGGCAAAGATATCTAAGAAGAACCTGAAAATAAAGAATACAAAATTTAGTTTATTGGCTCCTGAGGCCAAAACTGTATTCATAGCTGGGAGTTTCAACCAATGGGATCTTTCTTCCCATCCACTGAAAAAGGATAAACAAGGAGTCTGGAAAATCTCCCTCCCTCTTGATCCGGGACGATACGAATACCGGTTCTATGTAGACGGAAAATGGGAAAACGACCCCAACTGCTCTTCTTTTGTTGAAAATCCGTTCGGTACCTCCAACGGTTTAAAAATCCTGAAACAGTTTTAGGATTTTTTATAAGTGTCATGGAGGAAGTGTCGGTCTGATTCCCGAAGGAAAGGTGCTATTTTATGAGGACGGGCCTGGATTGTTTTCCATGTTTCTTAAGGCAAGCGTTAGAAGCTGCCCGAATGGTAACCCAAAACGAGGGAATTCAAAGAAAGGTTTTGAACTCTGTTTTTTCGATTCTATCCAACGTCTCTGTTCACATGACTCCTGTTGAAATAGCTCACCTTGTTCATCTCAGAGTAAAATCGATCACAGGAAATCTCGATCCTTACAAAGAAGTAAAAAAGAAGCAGAATGAGTTAGCCTTGAGATGCGAAAAAACCCTGAGCGCTCAAATCGCAGAGATGTCCAATCCTTTAAAGGCCGCCATGATGTTTTCTGCCGCTGGAAACGCCATTGATCTCGCTCCGGGGCGGCCTGTCCCGGACATTTATAAACGATACATGGAAATGATCAGTAAGGGGTTTGCTTGGGATGATTATGAATTATTTATTAAAAAATTGGCCCATTCCAAGTTGCTCCTTTATTTGGGTGATAATGCCGGAGAAATCGTCTGGGATAAGATTCTGATTGAGGAACTCCTCGAAAATTTCAATTTGGACATTCTCTATGCTGTAAGAGGCTTTCCTATTCTCAATGATGTGACCATGGAGGATGCCCATTTTGTCGGGTTGGACAAGGTGGTCAAAGTCGTCTCGAATGGTTTTGATGCACCCGGGATCCTTCTCGACAGGTGTTCGGAGGACTTTTTGAAACACTATAGGAATTCAGATCTAATCTTGTCGAAAGGGCAGGGAAACTACGAATCCCTTAGCGGAGAGAACCGCCCGATTTTCTTTTTACTCAATGTAAAATGTCCTGTCATTGCCGAGGATATCCATTGCAATGTCGGCGAACTCGTTCTGAAAGCACAATTAAATCATGGTCTGTCTCATCACTGAGGGGAATATCTATAAAGGAACTGGTTCGTAAATATTTTCGCTGAGAGGCTTTTTTTAATTGAGAGGTGTTGAAATTGAGAATCAAAATCCATAGCCCAACCCTGGATGGCGCAAATAACTCACTGAAAGACTTCCTGGGCGCAAAGGGTTTTAAAAGCACCAGAGGAAGGAGGATTATTTTCAAAGAACTGGAAACCCGAGGAGAGCATTTTAACGCAGAGAGCCTCTATTCCGGTCTCAGTGAAAAAAAACAGAGAGTATCAAAACCCACCATTTACAGAACATTAAAGATTCTTGAGAAACTTCGTATTATAGAACGATTCGATATTAAGAAGAATTGTTTCTACTATGAGCCGCTATTGCATAGGAGGGAACACGGACATCTTATTTGTGAGGAATGCGGAAAGATCGTCGACTTCTCCATAGAGGATTTCGGCACGATTGAATCGACGATCGTCAAGGAGAATGATTTCAGATTAAACTATATTTCCATTCGTGCTTTCGGCCTATGCGATAGTTGCGTAAAGGCTTCGAAGAAACAACAGGGTTAAATCTGAGGGAGGGAGAAGATGTCAGAAAGAGAGAATATCGTCATCATCGGCGGATCGGCTGCTGGCCCCAGTGCCGCGGCCAGGGCAAAACGGGTCAATCCGAATCTGAAGATCACCATGTTCGAACAAGGCCAGTTTGTCTCTTATGGCTCCTGAGAAACTCCTTACTACATCGGAGATGTAGTAAAGGATCAGAAAAAATTGGTGGTTCGAACGCCTCAACAATTTAAAGAAATGCAGGATATTGATGTCAAAACGGAACATCAGGTAACTAAAATAGATTCAAAGGGAAAAAGAATTGAAGTCGTTGATTTGGCTCGATCTGAAAACCAATGGGTGTCTTACGACAAACTTATGATAGCCACAGGCGCCCGGTCCAGACGTCTAAATCTCCCTGGAAGCGACGCCAAAAATATATTTACCCTTAAGGACCTTCAGGATGGACTTCGTATTAGAAACTATATCGATGAAAAAAGGCCGGAAAGCGCCGCCGTCTTGGGGGGTGGCTTTATTGCACTGGAAATGTGCGAGGCTTTCCGTTTGAGGAATATTGAAACTCACATTTTTTGTCGCAGGAATTTACCCGCCGGAAATTTAGAAAGGGAGATCTCCGAGAAAATTCTAAATGAATTGAAGGAAAATGGGGTCGACTTCCTTACCGAACACGAACCCGCTGGGTTTAAGACCAACAGTAATGGGGAGGTAACAATCTTTGAAACCGATAAGGCCAGTTACCAGGTGGACATGGTGTTGATGGCTGTGGGGGTTGTCCCAAATGTCGAAATGGCAAAAGAGGCAGGTATCGAACTTGGAAAGACTGGAGCGATCAAGACGGATTTTACCCAAATGACGAATCTTGTGGATACTTATGCTGCTGGAGACTGCTGTGAAGTGTTCAACTTGGTGAGTCAAGATTGGGTTCATACCCCTCTTGGAGATATTGCCAACAAGCAGGGCAGGGTAGCAGGGGAGAATGCCGCAGGTGGCAAAGCTGTTTTCCATGGTGTGGTGGGATCGGCCGCCTTCAAAGTTTTTGAACTGGAGGTAGCAATCACCGGATTAGGGACCCAGGTGGCCCAGCAATACGGTTTTGATGTCAATTCACAAATTATCGAGGCCGAATCAAAGGTAGGCTATATGCCCGGATCAAAACGGATGCTCATGAAGTTGATCTTTGATCGACGAAGTGGAAGGCTCCTGGGGGCTCAGATGGTGGGGAAAGAAGGCGTGGCGAGGAGGATCAATACCCTTGCCGTCGCGATTCATCAGAAGATGGGCGTGGATGAAATTGCAAAGCTCGATTTTGCCTATGCCCCTCCTTTCTCCGCTCCTTTTGATCCGATCTTAATTGCTGCTGAGCAGGCAGTAAAAAAGTTACGCCAGTAAGTGACGGATATACATTATCAAATTCGAGTGCGAGGTGAAACCAGTAGGATCTGCACTGGACATTACCATCAACCGGCCCTGAGTCGTATTTCGGGAGAAATGATATGGAACCAAAGTTTTGGAAGATGGATATTTGTCCCGCTCTCTTGACGGGAGTGGGATGGAGGAAGGCTGAATGAGCTCCTTACGACGACTGTACTATGACCTTTTTTCAAAAATTTATGATTTTATCATCCGGCACCATTCGCGGGATATAGAGGGCTCGCTAAGAACTTTTATCACTGAGAACACAAATCTATCCAAAGGAGACAGGGCCTTAGATATTTGTACCGGAACGGGTTCCGTAGCCGCGAAATTGGCAGGACAAGTCGGAGAAAATGGATTGGTGGTGGGTCTCGATTTTTCTCGGGGGATGCTTGAAAAAGCCAGAGAGAAGGCCTTTCGATTGAATTTAAAGCAACTCCATCTGGTCCAGGCCTATGCCGATCAACTCCCTTTCAAAAACTCATCCTTCAGTGGCGTGACCTGCTCACATGCTTTTTATGAATTAAAGGGAGAGGAAAGGACTATTGCCATTGATGAAGTCGCAAGGGTTCTCAGGACAGATGGAAGATTCTGTCTGATGGAGCACGCAAAGCCTCATAAACGAATTCCTCGTTTGCTCTTTTATGTTCGACTCTTTTTTCTCGGCTCAAAGGATGCGAAAAAGTTTCTCGGAGAAGAAGAATCGATATTGGGGAAGCGTTTTAAGAATGTCGCGGGACAGATGAGTCCCACTGGGCAATCCAAGCTGATCTCTGCAGAAAAAGGAGGATGAAGCGAAATTGAAAATTCTGGACGATCTAATCGTAAGCTTATGCGGCAATGATTTTCAAGTTAAGAACGTTCATACGTGCGTCTTCTGGACGGCCGTTATCACGAAACATTGCGGTCTCTCCTCGACTTTCAGAGATGAAGGGCCTTCCCATGATCGGGGCGTGAGGGAGGTTGGGAGCCTGACTCAAAAGACAGCATTGGAATTGGCTGAATATGCCAAATCGGATAGTCTGCTGGAGGCATCCATTGGAATGGCCTCTATCAATTCACTGATCGATATCGATGAATCAAAATGCATTGAAAAGAACGCCTTTGAGATCATCCTGGAAAAAGGAGCAAGGAAAAATGTGGCGATCGTAGGCCACTTTCCATGGATTCCTAAACTGAGGGAAAAGGTTCGGAATCTTTGGGTTCTCGAGCAGAGGCTTCGGGAAGGAGATTTGCCTGCGAAAGAGGCAGACAAAATTTTGCCACAATGTGATGTTGTTGGTATTACAGGAACGTCTTTTATCAACCATACGGTCGAAGGTTTATTAAATCTCTGTAAAAATGCGTATGTTGTTCTTGTTGGTCCCACCTCTCCTCTTTCCTCCTTTCTCTTCGAATATGGTATTGATGCCATCTGCGGTTCAAAGATAACAGATTCAGATAAATTGATTCGTTCCATCAGCGAAGGAGCCACTTTTAAAGAAGTCACGGGAGTAAGACTTCTTACTTTAACTAAAAAATAATAGGGAGATGGAATATGCTTGTCCAGTGCGCCAGATGTGGCCAGAAAGTAGAAAAGCACAGGGGTTATGAACATCAAGGAAATTTATTTTGTGAAGATTGTTATATGGATATTTTATCTCCTCCAAAAGCCTGCGATCCATGGGCGGTCCATTCCGCCCAGACCTTTCTAAAAGGTAAGGACAAATTCTCCGACCTGACCCCCTTGCAGACGAAGATCGTCGATTACATCAGGGGAAAAGGCGAATCCACAATAGAAGAAATGATGAAGAATCTAAATTTAACCGAGGGAGATTTAAGAAGAGAATTTGCTGTGCTGAGACACATGGAGATCCTGAAGGCAACTAAAAAGGGAGATAAGATTTTTTACTTATTGTTTTAGAAAATCTCGAACATTGATATTTTTACCATCCAAGAGGCGCGGCAGGAATGTTGCCACTGGAACATACGAATTCTCCCTCGAATGGGCTATTTATCGGGGTTTGGACTGGGTTCAGGAATTTACATTACTTGATAAAGGTTTCCGACCTTTTCAATAGGATTTTTTTACAACAACAGGGTGAAGGTGGAAAAAAAATGCGGATGAAAATTCCCAAACCCCTTCACCCATGGGATTAGGGGTATTCCGACTCTTATTCTTTTCAAAGGGGGAAAGGCTGTTAATCAGAGTTTAAAGAAAGGGATTGGAATGCCAAAATAAAATTTAGCGGGCCGTTTTTTAATTATCTTCTAAGAAAGGAGGAAAATCCCATGGAAGAGATAACCTTTAATTACGAAAAGATGAAATGGACGGATGCTCCAGGGTATCCGGAGGGGAGCAAAATCAAGATTCTTAGAGAGGGAGGACCTGGAGAAGGAAAGACCTTTTTACGCAAAATAAAAAGAGGATTTAAGATGGAAGGACATTCCCATACCACGGTGGAGCAGCATATTGTTCTGAAGGGTGAGTATGAGAGTGAAGGGAAGGTGGTTAAGGCAGGGACTTACAGATTGATCCCCAAACATGAGACTCACGGCCCATTCAAGTCGTCGAAAGGGGCTGTCGTTCTTGTGATCTGGGATCCGGAGAAGGAGGTTATCCCCATGGATACCGAAGAAATGAAAAAGGCGGTTCAAACCCTCTCGAGGGAGGAAAAGATTAAGTTTTTACAGGATGTGGTGCCGCTGGTTTGTAGGGATCTTTCAGGAGATGAGGAGTGTATCGATATGCTGAAAGAAGCCTTCGGCGATATCTTTGTGAGAGAGATGATGAAAAGGTCCGAGGAAATGATCATCATTTAAAGATTAAAGAAAGCAATAAAAGAGAGGAAGATTAGGTCGAGATGGAAAGATCCAGCCCTGTGGATTTAGCCAAGAGGGATAAACTTCTGAAAGAGATCGAAGAGCTCGAGAGAGAAATTGAAGACATCAAAAAAAGGATCCCTCCCCATTCTGCCAGGCATGAAATTTTTCAATTACTGGAAGAAAAAGAGGAAGAGCTTGCAGGAAAAAAAGTGTTTTTCAAAACATGAGATGAAAGGGGGGGCAAATGACGAGGGAAGCATTTAAGAAACCCAAATTGGGTGAAAAACTGATGAAAGGGATCCCCACATCTCCTGGGGTGGCCATGGGGAAGGTCTGCATCCATCAAGATATTTTTTCTCATGTTCCCACTTATCCCATTGAGGATCATCAAATTGGATTTGAGATTAAGAAACTTAAAAAAGCAATAGAAGAAGTCGAAGAGGCAATCCGGAGGGACCATGACAATGTTAGAAGGCAGCTGGGATACGGGGGATATGGAGATGCCGAAATTTTCTCGACCCATCTTTCCATTATGAAAGATTCGCATTTTTTATCAGAAGTTTTTGAAAAGGTAGCCACGCAAAAAATCAATGCGACGGCTTCTGTGTTATCCCAGATAAAAAGATATGAAGAAGTCTTCTCTAAAATAGAAGACCCCTACCTTAAAGAGCGTATCCTGGATATCCGGGATATTGGAAAAAGATTGATTGAATCTTTGATTGGGCCCATGGAGTTTGATTGCCCGTTTAATGATGCAGTCATTGTGGCCGGATTGGAGCTGACGCCTAAGGACACGGTTCAAATAAAGAAAGAGCGTGTATTGGCATTCATTACGGAACAAGGTGGGAGAGAGTCCCATGCGGCGATCCTTGCTCGCTCAATGGGAATCCCCGCGGTTTTAGGGATCGGAGAGCTGCTCTCCCGAATCCAGAGAGGGGATTTTTTAATTGTCGATGGAAATATGGGTCTCGTCGTGATTAACCCTCCGGAGGAAGTAATCCAAGAATACCGAAGGAATCAGGAAAAGATTAAAGCCCATCGGAGAAATCTGGCGTCACTGATTGCCTCTCCGGCAGAGACCCCAGATGGTCAACGTTTCAAACTGATGGCCAACATCGGAAACATGATGGATCTCGAATTTGCTATCCATTATCAAGCAGACGGCGTAGGACTCTTCAGGACAGAACTTCCTTTCATTATCGGGGGCCATTTTCTCTCCGAAGAAGAACAATCCGAAATTTACAGGAAGGTTGTTAAGCGGATGAGTCCGAAAGAGGTGATTATCCGGACCCTCGATTTTGGAGGAGATAAGTTTCTGGTCTCCCTTCGTCCGGAAAAGAATCCCTTTTTGGGATATCGCTCCACAAGGGCCTTTTTGAAAGAAAAAGAGATGTTAAAAATTCAGCTGCGGGCAATATTCAGGGCCAGCGCTTATGGGAAGGTGAAGATCCTATTCCCCATGGTTTCGAGCATTGAAGAGGTGAGGCAACTCCGGAAGGTGGTCAAAGAGGTCGAAAACGAGTTGATGAGTCAACAAGTCGATTTTGGAAAAGGCGTCCCCGTTGGTGTGATGGTTGAAGTCCCTTCTCTGGCCATCATGGCACAGAAATTGATGAAAGAGGTGGATTTCGTCAGCATCGGGACGAATGATCTGGTTCAGTTCACTCTTGCTGTGGACAGGGATAATGATTTGGTGAGTCACCTTTACCAGCCCCTCAATCCATCGATTCTGTGGTTGATAAGAAATGTGGTGGATGCTGGGAATGTCCATGGCAAAAGTGTTTCCATATGCGGAGAAATAGCCGGAGACCCCCATTATTTTCCACTATTATTCGGGTTGGGCCTCAGGGAGTTTAGCGTGGCCCCTGTTGCGATCCTTGAGATTAAAGAAATAGCAAGACTGGTGACAAGGGAAAAGACTACTCATATCGCTGAAAAGGCTTTGGAAATGGATTCTTCTAAGGAAATTGAAAGGTTAATAATGACTTCATATCCTTTGAAACACACTTGACTTTTAGTAGGAGGAACCTATGGGAGAGACAAAAGAGCATCTCAAGAAATTTTCCGAACTTGCGAAAAAGATAGCAGCTCTTGGTGAGTCATTAAGGCAGGCGGAAAAAGATATGAAATCGACCTGGGTGGATCAGATCGAGATTAGGGACCTTAAAAATGTAAAAGAACAGATGAAAGCAGTAGAAGAAACCCTTTATCTCCTGCAAGAAGAGGTTGGCCATGTAGAGGCAGAACACTGCAAAAGAGACAAGGAGATGCACTAAGAAGGATATGGCCAAAAAACAAAGTTTCTCGAGAAAGGATAACAGTCCAGCAGCGATTGCCTTCTATTCAACTCTTCTGAATATTTTCGTAGCAGGGTCAAAAGGCGTATTGGCATGGTTGTCGGGTAGCGCTGCCCTTCTGGCTGACACCATCCATGGTTTCTCAGATACTTTTGCAAGCCTCCTGGTACTGATGGGGATATGGTTATCGAAAAGAAAGTCCGAAGCATTTCCGTGGGATCTTTATAAAGGGAAAGGAATCAAGGTAAGCGAATGGCTCCTTCAGAATGGAGTCGATACCGTTTATACCAGAAAACCATTTGATGGAAAGGGACCTTCTTATGTCTTTTCCGATGCAGATGTCGAGGTGATTATTACGGAAGATAAAGCCATTAATGAAATCCGCAAAAAATTGACAGAAACAGAAATCAATTAATGGAATGAGGAGATTATACGAATGACTCTGGATCAGGTGTACGAGAATAAGAAAGCAACAGTGATCGATATTCAAGGAGGCCAAGGCATAAGGCAGCGTCTCGGCCAGATGGGTATTCATCTTGGCGATACGATTATGATGTTAAGGTATGGAGCCCTTCGAGGTCCTATACTGATTGAAATCCATGGCAGTCAGGTGGCCCTTGGGAGAGGAATTGCTTCAAAGATCATTGTAGAGGAAACAGAATGAAAATTGCGATGGCCGGTCAACCCAATTGTGGCAAAAGCACCCTGTTCAATAACATTGCCGGATACAAAGCCATTACCTCCAATTTCCCTGGAACGACCGTTAAATACACTGAGACTCAAACCCACATTCTTGGCGTCACCTGTCAATGTGTCGATCTCCCTGGAACTTATTCCCTTACCGCGGGGGATGCAGCGGAGCTGGAGGCGCGAAGACACCTCCTCTCCGGAGAAGTGGATGTCATCATCAACGTCGTCGATGCCTCTCTCCTTATCCGAAGTCTTGAACTGACCCTTCAGCTTCTTGAGCTCGAAGTTCCCATGGTCCTTTGCCTGAACATGATTGACGAGGCCCAGAGGAAAGGGATCCAGGTCGATATCCAGAAGCTCTCAGGCCTCCTTGGCATACCTGTCATTCCAACCATCGCCACCACAGGAAAAGGGTTAAAGGAATTATTCATTGAGGTGCTGAGCCTTTATGAAGAAAGGAAAAAAGGAAAGACCTTATTGTTTAGTAAAGACATCGAAGAGACCATAAAGGAGTTGGAGTCAGATCTCAAATCTGTCTGGGAAGAAGACAATCGGATACCCCTCAGATTTTTTAGCATCAAACTTCTTGAAAATGATGAGCTTTTCGTAAATGAAATTCGACACACCTCCTATTCCTTAAACCGCCTTCGACTTTTTCAGAAAAAATTGGAACAGGCTCACGGTGTTTCATCGGATGAGGTGATCTCTTCGGAGCGCCATGCTCTGGCCATGAACCTATTCGAACGCGCCTCTACCGTGATCCATCCCCCTAAAAAGGACATTCGCATTGCCATTGATCATTGGGTGATGCATAAGTTCTTTGGTTATCTGATTTTGGCGGCAGTATTCTATGGCTTCTTTAATCTGATCTTTGGGATGGGGGGGTATGTCGAAGAACCATTAATAGGAATTTTCGATCAATGGATAAAAACCCTCGAAGGCTATCTGGGCGCAAGAAGTCTATCGTTTTTCCTCTCAAAGGGAGTGCTGCAAGGAATGACAGGGGGGATTGCGATTGTCCTTCCCTACCTCGTCCCTTTTCTCATTGGCCTCTCCATTCTTGAGGATATCGGATATCTTCCGAGGGTGGCTTTCCTCATGGACGTCTTCATGCACCGGATTGGCCTCCACGGTAAATCGATCATCCCATTTATCCTGGGATACGGTTGCAGCGTTCCTGCTGTCATGGCCACACGGATCCTTGAGTTCCCTCAGCACCGGTTTATTGTCTCCATTCTGACGACGATGATTCCCTGTGCGGCTCGAATCACCATCATCTTTGGGCTGGTCGCCTTTTTTATAAGCCCCAATGCAGCGCTGGCGATATTTGCTCTGAATCTTCTGGTTGTGGCCGTTTCCGGGAAACTTCTCACAACCTTCTATCCACAGGTAAACCTTGGATTGATTCTCGAAATCCCGGCTTATCAGTTGCCTCCTCTAAAGAATACCTTAAATAAATCCTGGTACCGGATAAGAGAGTTTATTGTGATCGCTTGGCCCATTCTCATTCTTGGAAGTGTTCTACTTGCTTTAATGGAGTATGTCGGTGCAGAAAAACCTATTAACTGGATCCTTTCCCCCCTTTCAAATCTACTTGATTTGCCTGATTCCGTCGGAACGACACTCATATTTGGTTTAATGCGAAAAGAACTGTCCCTGATTATGTTGACCCAGGCATTGGGGACTCATCAGATTCTCACGGTGATGACCAAGACTCAGATCATGGTGTTTACCATTTTTGTTACTTTTTACATTCCCTGTTTGGCTACGATTGCAGCCCTTTGGAGAGAGATAGGAAAGAAAGGAGCTCTCTTAGCCATTCTTTTTACTCTATCGGTGGCCATCATCTTGGCTCTTGCCACCCGCGTCTTTTTTGGAATTATTCACTAAATGGGTTTTTAGGGTTGGCTTGAATAAAAGGTTCACCAGAAGGAGGTGATAAAAATGGCAAATATCAAAAGCAAGGCGATCAGGGACAGCAGAGATATCCATGACCTGACATTCTATAAATTTGCCATTGAAAGTTTGCCTGTCGCAGTGATGACCGTTGATCCAGAATTGAGGATAACCGGTTTTAATGCCTCCGCCGAAGAGGTCACCGGTTACTCAAAAGAGGAGACTGTGGGTCAACATTGCGGTAAAATCCTGAATGGAGAATTGTGTAAGATCAACTGTCCCCTTAGAACGATACTCAACCACCGAGAGTCTGTTGTACGGACTGAGAGCATAATTTATAACAAATTTGGGGAAATTGTCCCCATCAGGCAACATGCTGCTGGATTATTAAATGAGGATGGGAAACTTATCGGAGGCCTAGAGGCGTTTGTCGATATTTCTCATTCAAAATTTCTGGAGCGAGAGAAGGCCAGCCTTATCTCTATGTTTGCCCATGATATGAAATCACCTCTCATCAGCATTCAGGGTTTTGTCCTTCGTCTCCTGCAAAATGCCGTTGAGATTGACGAAGAAATGCGGAAAAAATATCTAAAAATCATAAAACTCGAAGCAAGCAAATTAGAATCTTTAATTGATGGTTTTCTGGAGTATTCCCGTCTTCAAACCGGCAAATTGAACTTTAACTTTACCGCCACATCCTTAGATAAAGAGCTAATTGAGATTTACGAAACTTATCAAGCCAAGGGTTCCCAAAAGGGTATTCTATTCGAGCTTCAAAATGCAGAGACGTTACCGATTATTGAAGCTGATTCAAAATATCTAAAGAGGGTGTTTTCAAATCTTCTGGACAATGCTTTGAAGTACTCAGGAGAGAAAGGCTTGATCACCATTACCACACAACACGCTGATCAATACATCACGGTCAAGATCAAAGACAGAGGGAGCGGTATAGATTCAAAGGACCTTCCCTATATTTTTGATCCTTTTTACCAGGGCTATGGTGAAAAGAGGGGAAAGGGTTACGGTTTGGGTCTAGCCGTTGTGAAAGCCATTGTAGACGGGCATGGAGGAAAGATTTTTGTAGAGAGTGAATCGGGAAAGGGATCGGTGTTTACCGTTGTCTTGCCGAAAGCGAAAAAACCAGAAAAACATATGTCTTCAAATGGTTGAGATCAAAATATCAGTGAATGGCACGAAAGATGAAAATATGGAAGAGAAGTCTTTTTTGGGAGAAAGACCTGACCGATTTCGCATCGATGGATATTTGAACCTAAGATTCTTTCGATTTTGTTTATAACGATATTAAAAGGAGAAAAAAATGAGCCAACCTAAGGTCATTTTTATGCCGGATGGAAAAGAGAGTAACGTCGAAGAGGGAATAACTCTTTTAGAAGCCGCTGGTTTTGCAGGAGTCCATATCAATAATCTTTGTGGGGGAGAAGGGGTATGCGGTGAATGCAAGGTGAGGGTGATGAAAGGAAACGTTGAGAAAAGTACCAAATCTATTGCACTCCTCAGCAAGGAGGAGATTCAAAAGGGGTATGTTTTAGCCTGCCAGACTCCGGTAAGAAATAATCTTGAGGTTGAAATTCCCATGGAAGCCCGACTTGAGGGAGAGCAGATCCTAATGGAGGGAGAGACCTTGGCCTTCAGCATCCCGGAAGAAATAGAGAGGCCCCCACAGGAAGAAGCGGGGGTATCCTTTTATAGTCCCCTGACGATGAAGATGCATTTAAAACTGCCCTTCCCAACGTTGGAAGATAATTTGTCAGATCTCGAACGTATCTACCGAGAGATTCAAAGAAAAACCAACATCTCAGATCCTGAGATTGAACTTCACAAAATCAGGGGGCTTGCGAGGATCCTAAGAAAAAATGAGATGAAAATTACCGTTACCTTAGGTAGGAAAAACAGTAAGTTTAAGATCATTCAGATAGAAGGAGGAGATACCGTAAAGAGAAATTTCGGAATTGCCTTAGACATCGGGACAACCACAGTGGTGGCCCAATTAATTGATATGAATTCGAAAGAAATCCTTGGGACGAAAGCCTCTCATAACAGACAGAGTCGATATGGGGAGGATGTCATATCGAGAATCGTTTATGCCTGTAATAGAAATGGAATGGACCCGCTCAACAAGGCAGTGATCGAAAACATTGGAGACCTTGTTAAAAGCCTCGCAAGAGAAAAGGGGGTTGAGCTGAACGAGATCACAGCAGCCATGGTGGCTGGCAATACCACGATGACCCATCTCCTGCTGGGGATGGAGCCTTGTTTTATTCGTACGGAGCCTTATATCCCGACAGCCACGAGTTTCCCGGTGATGAAGGCTTCGGAAGTATGGATTCCGATCCATCCGGACGGGGTTTTTGCTTGCATGCCCTGCGTTAGTAGTTACGTCGGTGGGGACATTACTGCGGGCGTTCTGGCGTCGGGAATGGGTGATTCATCCCGATTATCCATGCTGATGGATTTCGGTACGAATGGCGAAATCGTTTTGGGAAATAATGAGTGGCTGGTTTGTTGCAGCGCCTCGGTGGGACCTGCTTTTGAAGGGGGGGGATTGAAATGCGGGGTGAGGGCCACGAAAGGAGCGATCCAGACGGTTTCGATCTCAAACGGTGATGTCCGTTACAACACCATCGGAGATGGAAAACCCAGGGGAATCTGCGGATCGGGGGTCATTGATATCATGTCTGAGCTTTTCAAAAATAAGTGGATTCAACCAGATGGAAAGTTCAATACAGAAAAGGACAATTCCAGGATCAGGCAGACGGAAGAAGGGAAAGAATTTGTCGTCGTCTGGGCGGATGAATCGGAAGGAGGAAATAATATTGTTATTACTGAGTACGATATCGGCAATCTCATTAAATCAAAGGCTGCTGTCTTTGCTGCGGCGACTGTTCTTGCTAAAAGTGTAGGCGTTGACTTCAAAGATATCAGCCAGATTTTCATCGCGGGTGGTTTCGGGAATTATCTCAATGTCGAAAAGGCCATTCTGATAGGTATATTGCCTGATTTGCCATCCGGAAGGTTCCGGTTTATTGGAAATAGCTCTCTCGCAGGCGCAAGAATTGCGCTGCTTTCCAACCATGCCTTTGAAAAAGCCCAGGAGATTGCAAAAAGGATGACTTACTTTGAGCTCTCCATAAACCCGGACTTTATGAATGAGTTTATCGCGGCCCTGTTTTTACCCCATACAAATCAACAACTTTTCCCATCCGTGATGGAGTTCATCCGATGATGATAGGGGAGTGAAGAGGGACAGGAGAATGTCCAAATTAATACAAACGCAATAATTATTTTTACCCCCCCAATCATCCCTTTCTCAAGGGGTGAGGGTGAGGGTGGGGGTGATGTCATTTTATTTATTGCGTTTGTATTAGTAATGGGAAAGATTTACGGAGAGGGAGGTTTATGAAGGATGGTTTAATTTTAAAAGTAAAAGGCTTAAATGTCCTGCTGAATAATCAAAGGATTATTGAGAATCTTTCCTTTGATGTGAAAAGAGGAGATGCCTTAACCATTTTGGGCCCCAACGGAGCAGGCAAGTCAGTTCTGCTAAAAACTCTGCTTGGGTTAATCCCCTATCAGGGGGAGATAGAATGGGCAAAGGCCATTAAGATTGGTTATGTCCCCCAGAGGCTACCTTTTATCAAAGATATCCCCTTAAACATAAGAGATTTTTTCAATTTAAAAGGGTCTCCTGAAAAAGAGACACAGGAAACCTTAAACTCAGTGGGGTTTCGGGATGATTTTTCACTGAAGAAAATAGGCGATCTCTCTTCAGGACAATTTCAAAGAGTATTAATTGCCTGGGGTTTGGTGCGGGATCCCCAAGTCCTCCTTTTCGATGAACCAATGACCGGAGTCGATATCAGTGCCGAGGAGACCATCTACAATCTTTTGGTAAAATTGAAAGGGGAGAGGGATTTAACCATTTTGTTGGTGACCCACGATTTAAGTGTCGTTTATCAGTTTTCTAACGATGTGATTTGCTTAAATAGACAACCGATCTGTTATGGCCCACCACAGGAGGTTTTGACTCCTGAAAGTTTGCAAAGGCTTTATGGCGGAGAAGTGAAATATTATCAACACAAACATTAGAGGCATCATATGGATTCTCAATTTTTATTGAGTTTGATCGTTGGAATTTCTGTCGGAGGAGCTTCGGGATATTTAGGATCTCTGATGCTAAGTAGAAGAATGGCCCTCGTGGCCGGTCCTCTTGGACATTTGACATTACCGGGAATAGCCTTGGCTTTAATGTTTGGTTTTGATGTTTCATTGGGTGCGTTTCCATTTGTTATCTTTGGAATCATTTTGATCTGGTTGTTTGAAATGAGAACGAAATTGCCAATGGAGGCTTTAACAGCTGTTGTTTTTGCTTCAGGGGTGGCTATCACTTTCCTATTTTTGCCTATTGAACAGGCGGAAGCCGCTTTAGTGGGGGATATTTCAAGGGTAGGTTTTGTCGAAGCCATCATTTCAGTCGTTTTAGCTTTTCTTCTTTTTTTAGTCATTAAGAAGATTTACTCTAAAATAGTCTTGATGAATATTTCTGAAGAGTTAGCCCAATCTGAGGAAATAGACATCAAAAAGTATAACCTCATTTATTTGGGTTGCATCGCAATGATCGTTGCCTTAGGAGTAAAAATGGTGGGTGGTCTTTTAACTGCAGCCTTGGTTGCAATTCCCGCTTCTGCTGCCAGAAACCTGAGTCGGAATTTAGCCCAATATGCCTTTGGGGCGATGGTTATTGGGATCATATCTTCTTTCTTAGGGATTTTCTTTTTTAAACTTACGGGATTTCCAGCAGGCCCTTTAATCATTTTGGCGAGCACTCTTATCTTCTTAATTTCAATAATTTTCAGAAAGTAAGAAAAAGGAACAAAGTGGGAAATGGGTGCTCATTCAATAAGTCAAGGGCCAGAGGAAAAAAGAGAGTGATTATAGAAAAACATACAACCCTTCTTGAAGAGGGAGGTTTTCAGAAATCCATAATGATCTCTATCAAAAGATAGAGAGTCTGTTGAAAATGCAAAATTAAAATGGAAAGGAGTCAATTCAATGAGAATCAAGGATGTGATGAAG
>DCUS01000228.1 GCA_002327885.1 Syntrophaceae bacterium UBA2208 | reverse complement strand
CGAAGCGTTGACGAGATCCATCGAGATCGAAGAAACGATGATAAAATTTTATACGGAGGCCGCAGAGCAGTCCAAGTCCTTAATGGCGGATGTCCCCAGGGCATTTAAGATGGTGGCTAAGAAGAGGGGAAATCGTCTATCGATACTGAAAACGCTGATTGAAAAAAAGGGTTAAACGTCCATCAAGGGGTGGATGTTGAGGGACCATTGATTATCAGGGGACGAGAATGTTATGATGCCGGGGAGGATTTCCCCCCGGCTTTTTTTTATTAAAAGAAGAGATCGAATGAAAAAGGACAGTCCTCTCCGGCGAAGAGAAAGTTGGGTATTATTAAGTGCCATTTTTTTCTTCTCGCTTAGCCTAATCGCTTTTGAAATCACACTCTCCCGTTTCCTTTCCGTATTGCTTTCTTACCATTACGTCTTTTTTATCTTTTCCTTAACCCTTCTGGGTCTCGGATGGGGGGGGATGTTTATTTTTTTCTTTCGGCCTCAGATTCCCAAGGAGGAAAGCCGATTTGGGATCCTGTCTTTTTGGACCTCTCTGTTTTCCTTATCCATTCCACTTTCCATCCTCATGATGGTTGAGATTGGAAGCATTCAGGATGGTCTCATGGCCATTCCCTTTTACGGTTTTCTTCTGTTTATCCCTTTTTTCTTGGCTGGTATCTTTCTGGCTGATCTCTACCGTATATTTCCAATTATCAGTAGCAGAATTTACGGTTTGGATTTGTTGGGTGCAGCCGTTGGTTCCTTCGTTGCGGTCTTCTTATTAGATGCCTTCGGAGGGATCAGCACGCATTTTATCCTGGGTGTTCTCGCCTCCCTTGCAGCAGTCTTGTTGGCGATGGGGAAGATGGGGAGGGGCTATCAGGGACGGATCTTTTCTATCCTCTGTTTTTTGACTTCCTTGGCTCTGGCGGCAACGACACTGATGGGTTTTTATCGCCCTGAAATTCCCATCGGGAGAGATCCGGGCAAAGAGATCCACGACGCCCTTTTCCCTTTCGGAGGGAAAATTATTGAAACGAGATGGAGCGCTTTTGGCCGTACAGATTTAATTAAGTACGAGCGTTATCCTGACCATATGGACCTCTATATTGACGGAACAGCGGGTTCACCGATGTACCGATTTAGTGGAAATATCGAACAACCAGATCCTGCGATTCATCATCTTAAAGGAAACTTCCCCGGATATTTCCCTTTTCTCCGCTTACGGGAAGAAGAGAAAAATAATGCGCTAATTATTGGGCCTGGAGGAGGACGAGATATCCTTTTAGCCCTCATGGCTGGAGTGAAAGAGATCACAGCCGTGGAGGTCAATAAGGATCTGGTTGATATCGTATCCCGGTATTCGTGGTTTAATGGAGGGATTTATAAAGATTTTGAGAAGGTAAAAATTGTGGTCGATGAAGGGAGGCATTTTGTTAAACGCCAGAGGGAGAAATATGACGTCATTTTTCTTAGCCTTCCCGTAACCAATACCAGCCGAAGCCTGGAGGGATATGCATTAACAGAAAATTTTTTATTAACCACCGATTCCATGATTGATTATTTGGATACCCTTACGGAAGAAGGACAATTGGTCGTGGTCGGCCACAACGATGCAGAAATCTTAAGGCTTCTTTCTATCTCTCTTCATGCCCTTAAAAAGAAGGGGATTGATCATGTTAAAGGGATGACTCAACTCTATGTGGTGAGTTCAGATGAATATCTTGTTTTTGTGCTTAAGAATAAACCCTTCGAATCTCAGGGAATCGGAGACGCTTACCAGGCCATGATCGAGATGGGATATGAATCGAGATCTTCTTACTTTCCTTATGTCAAAGAGTATGAGAGATTAAATCCGGCCCTTAAGGCGCTTGAAGCAGGAAAGATCAACTTAAATGACCTGGAAAATAGGGTGGGAGAGCGTGGATATGATATCCGGGAAGTGACAGATAATAATCCTTTTTTTTATAAATTGGAAAAAGGTATCCCGAAGGTCATTACAATCGCATTTTGGTCATCGATGCTTTTATTATTATTGATTGCAATCCTTCCCATTATTTCCGGGAGGGGAAGTTGCATTGAAAAAGAAAGATTTATGAAACCCAAGGGCAGCCTGAGGCAGTACCTTTTCAAGTGTGTTTTATTATTTTCAATGATCGGAATAGGGTTCATGCTTTTGGAAATTTCTTTGACGCAAAATTTTATACTATTTCTCGGCCAACCCGTTTTATCCTTGTCCATTCTTTTAATTTCTCTTTTGGGAGGGGCAGGGGTCGGGAGTATCTGGAGTGGGCGCCTGAATTTAGTTAAATTGGAGAGAGGAATATCCAGAACCTCATTTTGTATCGTTCTTCTATTGATGGGCTATATTCTCTTTCTACCTTTCATTTTCGAAGAACTCCTGGGGCTGGATCTTGCTTTTCGAATTTTCCTTTCAATCTCTATATTGGTCCCATTAGGGTTTTTGATGGGAATTCCATTTCCCGTAGGGATCAGGATGTTAAAGGAAATGGGGATGGAGGGTTTGATTCCCTGGATGTGGGGGATCAATGGAGTCAGCTCTGTATTTGGATCGGTGTCGGCCGTCGTGATTGCCATCCACCTCGGATTTACAGAAGCCCTTCTTATTTGTGCCGGTTGCTATTTTCTCATCTTTCTGGTTTTCTATAACAGATCAGGTTGATTGACCTCATCGATGCCGTGCTGAAAAGTATGTTTTACATTTGTCAAGGAATCTGCTATCTTAGAGATATTGGACCCACGGGCTTTCCTCGTAAGGCTCCATATTCGGCAAGGTAAGGATGTCACGGGAATCTTCTGATGTATCTCGACTTTCATGGTTTTCGAGAAAAACCTTTTAACCTGACCCCTGATCCCCGTTTTGTCTTCCTCAGTAAGAAACATAAAGAAGCTTTTGCACATCTTCTTTATGGCATCAACCATCGTGTTGGATTCATCGCCTTAACGGGAGAGGTGGGATCAGGGAAAACAACGGTCTTGCGTACACTCCTCAGTCAACTTGACACAGATCATTATCGCATCGCCTTGATTTTCAATCCCTGTCTTTCGACGACCGAGCTTCTACAGAATATCAATCGAGAGTTCGGTATTCCAAACGACACTTCAAATAACTCAACCCTTCTGCAATTTCTTAACCGGTTTCTTCTCAAACAGAATGCCGATGGCCGCACGGTTGTCCTCGTCATCGACGAGGCGCAGAACCTGGAAACATCGGTCCTCGAACAGGTCCGTTTGATTTCGAATCTGGAGACCGACAGGGAAAAGCTCATACAAATCGTACTGTCGGGACAGTCTGAGCTCTTGCAGATTCTGGAGAGGCATGAAATGCGGCAGCTCAGCCAGCGGATCACCGTACGATATCATCTGCAGTCCATGGATTTTACAGACACCATTCATTACATCCGCCATAGACTCGAAGTGGCAGGAGGAAAGGGAACGGTTGTCTTTTCTAATGGGGCACTGAAACGAATATATAGGTATTCACATGGGCTTCCGAGACTCATCAATGTCGCCTGCGATAGGGCGCTTTTAACCGGTTACTCAAGAGATACGACAAAAATAAGCTCCCGGGTTACGGCTGCCGGGATTAAAGACATGAAAAAAAATACAGCACCCGATGTCAAGAAACGACATCTTATTTTAATCCCGGCGGCTGCCATGCTTATCATTTTATTTTCAGGGGTTATCTACTTTAATTGGCATGATTTCATCGACCAGTTCAATACTTCGACACCGAAGGAGACCATAGAAGATCAAACGGAAAAGAATATTGTCTTAACCGAGGAAGAACTCTCTCATGTCATGGCTGTTGAGCTTGGGGAAGTTATTGAATCAGAAAGTGTTCGAAGGGCCTTCAATACATTAGCCAGTTTCTGGAAGGTTCCCCTCGTTCCCGAAAACAGTGATTTTAGCCATTCCAACGGAATGGACCATGCTGCTCTGAACCGGGATCTCCGCCTATACAAATTTTCCGGAAATCTGGAAACCGTGCTTCGTCTTAATTATCCTGCAGCCTTTGAACTGGGATTCCCGAGCATATCCGGAAAACGATTCATTTCGCTTGTGGGCACCGATTTTGACCAGCTCATCGTCGATCCGCCGATTGGAGGAAGGAAATCCTTTTCCTTCACACTCCTTAAAAAGCATTGGTCTGGCCAGGGTTTCCTTCTCTGGAGGGATTTCTTGAATCTTCTGCCAAGTCTATCCGTGGGATCCAAGGGGGGCAATATCCTAAGGCTCCAAAGCCTTTTAAAAGAAGCAGGAGCTTATAATAAGCCTTTCACAGGCGTTTATGATAGCGATACCATTTCAGCCATCAAGCGATTCCAGTTGTCAAAAGGAATCGAACAGGATGGTATTGTAGGGGGGCAGACCCTGATGGTCCTTTACCATTCTGTCGATCGATTTGGAGCACCAAAACTTCTATCGGAGCTAAAATGAGTGTCATACTCGATGCCTTGAAGAAACTTGATCGAGAAAAGTCCTTCCGTAAAAACATGACGACTAATATTGCCGCCGATATTCTAAAGCCTGATTTGCCTCGACCTGAAAAAAGGTTTCCCCATTATGTTGCTACTATTTCCTTAACCGCCATGGTGGGGGCCGTGATTACTTATTTCATCATGGTGGATTTTCCTCCGAAATCATTACCTCCCCCGCCGGTGAAATCTTCTGCACCAAGCCAGGGGGTTATCCCTGCCCCTATGGAATTCCACCTACCGTCGAAATCATCGGTCCCCGGAACTGTGAATCCTCCTGCCTCAAGTCGGCAAGTTACACCCGCCCCCGTCTCGCGTGAACCAGTTCAAAAAGTTCAAGATGAAATCAAACCAAAGAGTGCAAAACCTCTTACCCCTGCAGAAGGGAAAATCCCTGTTGAAAGCAACCCCGCTGCCCCTCCCACGGATGAGAAAACAGAAAAGCCGAACTGGATCCGAGAAGAGACAGAGATCCCTTCCTCAAATATAAAAAAGATTCCTGAGCAGTCGACCACTGGGTCTTCTACGAATCCACCCCCGTTAAAGGTGTCGGCGATCGTCTGGTATGAAGATCCCTCCCTGCGCTTCATCATGGTCAATGGCATTAAAGCGAGCGAGGGATCTTTCGTGGAAGGGGTGAAGGTCGTGGAGATCAATCCCACCCGTGTCCGATTCCTGTACAATGACCGGTATTTTGAAATCTCCATGTAGAAGCAGGGAAAGAGGATTTTATTATTCGCTGAGAAATTGAAGGATAACTTTATCCCGAATTCCCGGGCTGATTATCATAAATCTCCCTGAACAGCTTCGATATGAAATCACTCCTTTTTGGGAGGCATCCCCCAGGCGACACCATCGACTATCATTTTCCCGTCCTGGTTGATACAAGTCGTTCTGAATTTTGCCTTATTTTTTTCTGGGACCAGTTCAATGACCTCCACTCTGGCTGTGACCGTATCCCCAATTCTTACCGGGGCAAGGAACTTGACCTCTTGCGAGAGATAAATGGTTCCGTAACCAGGGAGAATGTTTCCCAGGATGCTGGAAAGGAGACCAACGGAGAGGAGGCCGTGGGCGATTCTCCCCTTGAACATCGTTTTCTCCGCATAGGCCTGATCAAGATGAACGGGATTGAAATCCCCGGTCGCTCTGGCAAAAAGTTCTATATCGGATTCGGTGACGGTTTTGGAGATTTGCGCCGAGTCGCCGATTTTAAGTTCATGGA
This sequence comes from Syntrophaceae bacterium UBA2208, assembly GCA_002327885.1. Classification (GTDB taxonomy): domain Bacteria; phylum Desulfobacterota; class BSN033; order BSN033; family UBA1163; genus UBA1163. Next base: position 30,174 of record DCUS01000228.1, on the reverse strand, counting down.
TTGATTTTTCTTCTGTCATAAAATAAATTCCTTTCTAACCCCCCTGAGGACATTTCAGACTTCATCACCCTTATAGTAAAGATGGACAATACGCGGACAGGAAAAGGCTTAGAGGATCTTTGCTGAAGGTTAAAAGGGGATTTACACCATGAGGTATTTTTTTCGCACCTCTTCATTCCTTTGTAATTCTTCAATGGTACCTTGATAACGGATGGTTCCTTTATCGATCACATAACCTCGGTCGCTCAAGGCAGTGGCAAGACCGACATTATGTTCACAGATGAGCATGGTGATTCCCAATTTCTTGATCTCCCCAAGTTGTTCCTTCATGGCTTGAATGACCAGAGGAGCCAGTCCCTCGCCGGGTTCATCCAAGAGTAGAAGTTCCGGGTTGGTCATCAAAGTTCGGGCGACGGTGAGCATTTGTTGTTCACCACCGCTTAACTGGGTTCCCATATGGGTTTCTAATTCTTTCAATTTTGGGAAGAGGGAATAGATTGTTTCCAGATTCCAAACAGCTTTTTCCTTTTCTCTCCGAGCAACGAGAATATTTTGACGGACGGTTAAATCAGGGAAAATCCTACGGGTATCTGGGACATAACCGATTCCCATCTTGGCAATACGGTAAGAGGGTTTTCCAATGATCTCGGTTCCTTGGAATTTAATACTTCCTGATTTGGGAGATGTTAATCCGATGATACTCCGGAAGGTCGTGGTTTTCCCTGCTCCGTTTCTTCCCAAAAGACAGACTGCCTCGCCTGCTTTCACGTTAAAGGAAATTCCAAAGAGAATATGACTCGTTCCATAATAGGTATGAATTTCATTGACTTCAAGCATTATGCTGTCCCGCCTAAGTAGACTTTTTGAACCTCTTCGCTGGCCCTCACTTCTTGGGGAGGCCCATCTGCAATCAATGTCCCTTGATGAAGCACAGATATCCTCTTGGCAATTCCAAAAACCACACTCATATCATGTTCGGTGAAGAGGATGGTCAATCCTCTTTCTTCGGAAAATTTTTTGATGAGGCTCATCGCAACATCGGTCTCTTCAGGAGACATCCCACAGGTGGGTTCGTCAAGGCATAACAGTTCGGGTTCGGTCCCCAGAGTGATGGCAAGTTCCAATCGCTTCTTATCCCCATGGGAGATAGAATCTCCTAACGTGTTTGCCTGATCTGCCAGACCCACGTCCTCCAAAGTCCGCCAGACTTCTTCTTTAAAAAACTTTTTTGCAGATGAAAAGAAATTAAGGGTGACTTTCCGATGGGATAATAAGCCCATGAGCACACTTTCGTAGACCGTGAGTTTCGGATAAATGCTGGTAATCTGAAAAGAGCGGGTGATGCCCAGATTGCACCTACTGTAGGCGGGTAAATTTGTGATCTCTTTATCTTTGAACAATACTTTTCCTGAGGTCGCTCGATGATACCCTGTGACAAGATTAAAATAGGTGGATTTACCGGCACCATTTGGACCAATAATGGCGTGAATATCCCCCTTGACGATTTCGAGGCTCACTTCATTGACAGCTCGAAGTTTTCCAAATTCTTTCGTTATTCCTTGAGTTTGAAGAAACATATCAATTCTATTCCCTGTTTCTGATTTCTTTTCTTTGATTTCTCTTTTCTTGTATAAAACCAAGAATACCGCCTGGCAAGAAAAAGATGACAGCCAAAATGAGCGCCCCCATGACGACAGGCCAATAAATAGTGAAACCGAGGACCCAGCTATGGAAAAATGTCATGATGAACATTCCTAAAACCGGGCCAAAGAATAACCCCGGTCCTCCGAGAATGGCTGCCATGACCGGTTCTCCGGACTTAATCCATGTCAAATAAGACGGAGCCACAGAGCGGTAAAAGGGAACCCATATAGCCCCAGCGAGCCCGGCGAAAGCTGCAGCAATCACAAAAGTGATGAGCTGATATTTTGCGATATTAATTCCTAAAAATTCTGTTCTCTCAGAATTCTCACGCATGGATATAATGGTCTGGCCAAATGGTGAATGTATAATCTTCCACAAGACGAAAGCGGAAAGCAAGAAAACGATTAGAAGAAAATAGTAATAATTCGTTGGTGATTTCAGAAACTCCGGAGGAAAGACTCCTTGGATCCCGTCATCTCCGCCTGTAAAATTATGCCATTTAAAAACGACAGAGAAAATGAGTTGGCCGAAGGCGAGTGTCAATACGGCAAAATAGATTCCTCTCAGGCGGACACAAAAAAAACCAACTATTAAACCAATAATACTGGCTACAAGAACTCCAGCGATTATGCTGAGCCAGAAGTTAAAATGGGCTTTCATGATGAGCATTGCAACAGTGTAACCCCCAAGGCCGTAAAAGGCTGCCTGGCCGAAGGAAAGCTGTCCCATATAGCCAAAGAGGAGGTTGAAACTTAGAGCAAATAGGCTCATTACCAGAGCTTCGCAAAGAACAGTGAGGTAAAATTCTGATAGGAAAGCAGGAGCGATTAAAAAGATGATGATCAAAAGGATCAACCACCAACTCTTTTTGATTCCAGAACTGTTTGCTTCCAGTTCAACCTTCTGCATTTTACCATCCGTTTGAAGACTGGAATGTTGGAGTCATGGAATATTGGGTCTAAAACATTCTATTTATCTTTGGTTCTTCCAATATTTCGTCGTTCCACCGTTCCATTATTCCAGAGCTTTCTTTATCTCTCCGGTCTCCCGAATATTCCCCAAGGTCGAATAATGAGAACGACTGCCATGACCATAAATATAAAAGCGATGGCTAATTCAGGTTTTAACATGATTCCAAAAGCATAAACTTCTCCGACAATAAAAGATCCGAGAAGCGTTCCAGGAAGACTTCCCATACCGCCGATAACAACCACTGCAAAACAATCAATAATGATTTCAATATCCATACCGAGAGAAACAGATCCAAATGGAGCGGTGACCGCCCCGCTCAATCCGGCGATGAAAGCTCCAAGGACAAAAATCCATGTAAAAAGCCATGGAATGGGTATCCCCAGAGCCGAGACCATTTCCCGATCATGTGCTGCAGCGCGGATAATATCACCGAAGCGAGTTTTATAAACAAGCCACCATAAAAAGACAACCAGGCCTAAACCTAATAAAATGATGAAAAAATTATAAGAAGGGAACGGGAACCCGAAAAGGGAAACAGCTCCTGTAAAAGGCTTCGGTCTCGGAATCGAGAGAAATTCTCCACCCCAAGCCCATTTAACGAGATCAGTAATGATTAAGACAATTGCATAGGTTGACAAAAGTTGCTCAGGCCAACCTCTCGCATAAAGGCGCCTGAGTAAGACGAATTCAATAAGTATTCCTATTGCCGCCATAATGAGGGCAGCGATGATTGCTGCGACATAGAAACCGAGAACCGGCATCAATAGAAGTTTCCAGATACTGTACGAGAGGAAGGCTCCAAGCATATAAAGGGAACCATGGGCAAAGTTGAGAACTCTCAACACGCCAAAAGTGAGGGAAAGACCCGAGGCGACCAGAAAGAGAAGGGCCGCCCGGGCAATTCCGCTCATGAACTGGCTGAAAAGGACATCAAAAGACATTTTTTTAAACCTTGATCGTCAATCGTTAGGGGTAAAGACTTAAAGCGAAAAGCATTAACCCCTTGCCCCTCACGCCTTGCGCTTTACGGAATTATCTGACCACTCCTGTTTTCTTCCAGACCTCGCGTACACTAGCTTCGGAACGCCACAATTGATCCCCGGGTATCCGAGATAAATCTGCCCATATTTTGAAAGGATAGGCGGGATCTTTAGCGATTGTCCCCTGATATACCGGCACGCTTGCCATATGATCTAAGGGTCGAATTGTAAATTTTCCTCTTAAACCTTCAAAAGTCATTCCTTCAATTGCCTTAATCACTGCTTCCGTCTCTACTGTCTTGGCCTTATCAATGGCTGCTTTCAGCAAATATACCGTATCGTAGTTCTGAACAGCCCATGCATCGGCATAGGCTCCGGCATATTTTTTAAATTTATCTACGAACTCCATCATCTTTGGATTCGGATCCATGAAAAAACATCCTCTTCCGTAACCAAAGGTACCTTCGGGTGCGTCGGGTCCAAGGGCGACGAGAACAGGAAGGTCAAAAAGTGAAATCATTTTAATTTTTTCAAAGAAGCCATAAGGCAAAGCTTGCTTGGTAAAAGAGACTAAATCTCCACCGAAGAGCGAGCCGTGGATGGCATCAGGTTTTTTTGCCATGATGGCAGTGATAAATGCTGTAAAATCTTTTTCTCCAAGTTTTGGCCATGCCTCGTAAACGATTTCAGCGCCAGGAACTAACTTTTTGATCTCTTCAGTAAAAGCTGCTTCCTCACGGCGCCCAAACTCATAATCTGGGCCTATCGTAGCAAACTTCTTTGCCGTAGGGACTTTTTTATTTAGATACCGAGTGGCTGCAGTGGCCTCCATATAGGTATTAGGAACAACTTGAACAAAATAAGGTGAGAACTTATCAACTGTTTGACCTTCCGTGTTGGCAATAGGTGAAATTCTTAATACTTTATACTCTGAATGGACGACCTGCATGGCAAGCCCCATCCCACTGCTGCAAGGTCCAATTAAAAAATTAACTTTTTCTCTAAGGATAAGGTCTTTTACTTCTCTGACAGCGACATCAGCCTTTCCTTCGGTATCTCGAACGAATAAATCAACCTTTCTTCCCAAGATACCACCCTTGGCATTGATTTCATCCATAGCGAGCCTAATGCCTTTGACCCCTGATTCGGAGTACATGTGGCAGCCACCAACAAAATCATAGATGGCCCCAATCTTGATCGGTTCTCTTGTTGCCGCGGGTGCTGCCTTTTTAGCCTGGGCCATCACCATCGAGACTGAGACAATACTGAAAACAAAAACGAATACTGATAAAATAGCAATCTTTTTCATCTCTCTCCTCCTTTCAGTATTTAAATAATTAAATAAATTTTCCCTCTCCCTCTATTCCACACCACCAATATAACGGGTATAAAAAGAAGTCAAGAGGAATTTAATAGGTTTTGACCATCCCTCCATCAAAAAGGAGATCTCCACCGATGAGATATTTCCCCAAGAATGAGAAACCGATGACGAAGAGATTCCCTACTTCAATAGGAGACATCATCTCCTTGATCTGGGATCTACCCATCATCACATCTCTCACCACCTCTTCAGGTGTGATCCCCCGCTGTTTGGCTTGGTCTGGGATTTGATTCAATGCCAATGGGGTTTTAATAAACCCAACGCTTACTGTAAACCCTCTGATTTTCCCCTCGCCTTCGGCAGCGATGGATTGGGCTAAGCCTCTCAGGCCAAACTTGGTAATGTTGTAGACGGGCTTATTCTTGGTGACCATATGGCCGTGGACCGAGCACATATTTCCGATACCTCCTACTCCATCTTCGCTCTTTTTCATATGAGGGATGCAGAGTTTAGAAAGATAGAAAGGCGCTCTAAGCATAATTTTCATCATGAAATCATAAGTCTGCATCGGAAAATTTTCTATCGGGTCGATATGCTGCATGCCGGCAATGTTAGATAAAAATTTAATACTTCCATATTGAGAGGCCTGATGAATGCAATGTTCAATCTCCTCATCATTGGTTAGGTCTGCTTTGATAAAGATGACTTTACCCCCTAATTCTTCAGCCATCTGGATGGTCTCTTTTCCACCTTCCTCGTTAATGTCGTTGCCGATCACCGTTAAACCATTAACCGCCAAAGCAACTGCCACGGCTCTACCAATTCCACTGGAAGCGCCTGTGACAATGCCTACATTCTTGGGGTTGAAATATTTATCTTTGACGACTAAAATTTCATCCATCCGTATCTTAGGTTCCTGTATATCAAAAGATTCTAAGTTTTTCATTGGCCCACCTCATCTTTTATATAAAATCTGGTGGAAAGATATCATTATTAAAGATATTGTCAAGGGTAAATATTATCTTCATAGAGTAGAATGACTTTGAGCGAGCTGAGTTGAATTGATTTTATCCCTGAGATATCTCCGAGAGGAGTTGCGATCCTCAACCTCTTCTTCTCTTCAAAATAAATTTTCATCAAACCCAAGGCCAGAGTCTCATCATTACTGTCCTTTAACCCTATGAGAAGCCCATTGATCTTTAAGGACCAATCGAGAGGGAGGACGTCACCGTTTGGGTCAAGGACTTCTCCTTCTATTTGAACATTTTCGATGGACAACTCTTGAATGACAGCGTGCTTAAAATAATCTTGAAATTTATTTGTTCTATAGACTCTCCGCTCTTCCATGGTNNTAGAGTTCTAATAGGGGCTCTATCTCTTCAGATTTTTGTAAAGCAATAATAAAACGCGGGGAAAGGAGATCGATTTTTCTTCTTTTTAATTCTTTCCCTGCTTCGCCCAGAATAAACCCGGTGGTGTCTACGACGATGACATCAGCTCCGGATGAGTGGGCTTTATCCGCCATCCTTTTTGTCCCTTTTAGATGGATCGGAAAACACCCTTCTGGTGTAATAGAGCCAACAAAGAAAATTTCCGGCGGTGACAATAAAATCTCCCAATCCGGATCCGATTTGAATACGGAATAGCCAATGGTTGCGGGCGGTCCAAGAAAGGATTGTCCGATATCTGCGTCAACCAGAGCCACCCTTAACCCTCGCTTGCAAAGATTGAAGAGTAAAAATTTAGCAAGGGTGCTTTTTCCGGTATCGGTGGCACCAAGAAGGATGGCAAGGCCTTTTTCTTTATATAAAGTTTCTATTAGCTCGTACCATTCCTGGGGGCCTTGAATATTTAAAGTATCCATCGGTTCTTGAATATCGTATTGATATCAGAGGAGCGTGTCAAGGATGATTCAGCTTGCCGGAAGCTCTTTTGGATTTGTCAGGGTTGGATGAAAATCCCTTCTTCTCTTAAAAAAATCTAAAGCAATATTGGGGAAGAGGGCGTAGGTCAATACGTCCTCCTCGGAGTCTGTGATTCCTTTGAGCTCCCCGCGAAATCGGCCCATTTGGTTTGGAATCAGGTCAGCAGGTCTGCATTGAATAGGTTGTTTGCCTTTTAATGCTTTTTTTTGGAGATCCCGATTGACCGGGCCGGGTGTCTCCCCATATCCACCCCTTAAAAGCTCTTGGGTCTCCTTCGTGATGATTTTATACCTTTCACCTGTGACGATGTTAAGAGTGGCCTGAACCACAATGAGTTGAGAGGTTGGGGTGACGAGGGAGATATAGCCCAGGTCTTTTCTCACCCTTGGAATTTCTTCAAGGATCTCATTCAATCGGTGAACCGCTCCGATCTGCCGAAGTTGGGCGATCATATTCGACATGACGCCACCTGGTATCTGAGTTACCATGATCTTCGAATCAACTCCTCCCAGGTCAGTATCGAATTCTTTGTACTTCCTCCTCATGTCCCGGACATCGTCCGCGACCTCTGCTAAAAGGTTCAAATCCAACCCTGTGTCAAAAGAGGTCTCCTTCAACGTCAATACAAGGCTTTCAGTTGGAGGTTGACCGGTCCCCTCCGAAAAAGGAGAGAGGACCGTATCAATGATATCGACTCCTGCCTCGATTGCCTTCAGACAGGTCATCGCCCCCATTCCGCAGGTATCATGGGTGTGGAGATGGATGGGAATCTTCAGAGATTCTTTTAATCGCCTGATGATGTCAAAAGCAGTGTAGGGAGCAAGAAGCCCTGCCATATCCTTCAGACAGAAAGTATCAATGTTAAGATCTTCAAGCTGTAGGGCTTTGTCAAGAATGAGATCGATGGTGTGGACCGGACTGATGGTGTAGCAGATGGTTCCTTCGGCAGTTTTCCCCACTTTTTTTACTGTTTCAATGACTGTTTTTAAATTCCGGACATCGTCCAGGGCATCGAAGGCCCGGAAGATATCGATCCCATTCTCTGCCGCTTTTTCGACAAAACGAATCACCACATCATCAGGATAATGGCGATATCCCACCAGACTCTGCCCCCGGATCACCATCTGCATCATTGTATTGGGCATTCTTTTTTTAATCACCCGGATCCTCTCCCAGGGATCTTCGTTTAAGTAACGGATACAAGAATCGAAGGTTGCCCCTCCCCACATCTCGATTGAATGATAACCTACCTTGTCTAACTTTTCGGCAATGGGGAGAATATCTTCCAGGCGCATCCGTGTGGCAATCTTACTCTGACTGGCATCCCTGAAGATCGTGTCCATGATTTTGATCGGTTTCTTATCCATCTTAGTTCCTCTTCTCGACTGATTATTGAGAGCATGAAATAGATTACATCAGGAAACCCCAAAAGTTGTCATTGCGAGCCCGAAGGGCGTGGCAATCTTGTTTTGAGATTGTTTCGTCGTTACACTCCTCGCAATGACCTATTGGGGTTAATGCAAACTTTAATGTGCTCTGCTTAATAAGAGATTTCGCGAGATATCTCAATTAACGTCTCATCCAGGATGGAGACCATCTTCTCAATCTGTTCTTCGGTGATAATAAAGGGAGGAGCCAGGAGGAGGTGATCCCCGTTTATTCCATCAGCCCCCCCTCCACCGGGGTAAGTAATTAAACCTTTTTCAAAGGCGCGGTTAGCGATCAGAGCATTGAGTCTTAATTTGGGATCAAAAGGCTCTTTTGTTTTCTTATCTTTCACAAATTCGATTCCTGCAAAGAGACCTTTTCCCCTCACCTCCCCAACAAAATCATGTTTGTTTAAAGACTGGAGATTCCGGATCAGATATTCCCCCATCTTGGCCGATTTTGAGACCAGATCATTTTTAAGGAGATAATCGATCACGGCATGGGCAATGGCGCAGGAAAGAGGATTCTGGCTATAGGTGTGCCCGTGCACAAAAGCCCCTGAGCCTTCCTGGATGGTTTGATGAATCTCCTCTTTAACAATGACTGCAAAGATCGGAGCATATCCACTGCTTAGCCCCTTGGCAGCAACGATCATGTCCGGGACAATATTCCAGTGGTCGACTCCAAAGTTCTTACCGGTTCGTCCAATTCCGGTCATCACCTCGTCCGAGATCAATAAAACATCATACCGATCACAAATCTCCCGGATCTTCGGGAAATAGCCATCCTTGGGAACCAACGCCCCTGCGGTGGCTCCGACAATCGGTTCGGCAATAAATGCAGAGACAGAGTCCGGTCCTTCATAGAGAATGGTCTTTTCTAAATCGGAGGCGCATTCGAGATCGCATTTTTCAGGCAGGAGTTTGAAAGGACATCGATAGCAATATGCCGGCACGATGTGGGGCGTGTGCTGGATCAGAGGGAGATAGTTTCGCCTTCTTCCTGTGTGGCCGGAGAGAGCCAAAGCCCCGAGAGTATTTCCGTGATAACTTGTCCATCGGGAGATCACTTTATACTTTTGAGGTTTTCCTCTTTCAACCTGATACTGTCTCGCCATTTTAATGGCCGTTTCGACTCCTTCCGATCCCCCCGAGAGGAAGTAGACCTGGGTCAATCCAGAAGGTGAGAGTGTCACCAATTGTGTTGCGAGATCGATAGCCGCCTGACTCGTAAAGTGCGACCCATGGGAGAATGAAATTTTCTCGGCCTGCCGAACCATGGCCTCTGTAATCTCCTTCACTCCGTGGCCGATGCCAACCACGGCGGCTCCCCCTGAGCCGTCGATATATTGTTTTCCGTTCGTATCGTAAATATAGATTCCTTCCCCCCGATCCGCAGTGGGGTAGAATTTCTTCAAATTCCTATAAAACACATGATCCAGATGATAATCCTTCTTCATTTTCCCCTCCTATTCTGGAGTAGTTTAGGTTTTAAATTTTTCTGTCTAAACTTTTGAGACAGGTAGACTATCCCGAAAAGCAAAATCCCAGCAAGATCCGTCATAAGGCCAGGTTTAATAAGAAGAAAAGAAGTAATCAATAGAAGCAATCTCTCGTAATATTTTGTTTGGATAAAAAGGCAATTCTGAACTCCAGCGGCCAGACAATAGACTCCAAAGGTGGCTGTCAGCGTTGCAAAGATCACTTTATGAACAGGTCCGATGGCCAGGATCTCAGGGCCATAGATAAACATAAAGGGGACGATATAACCAGCAATCCCCAGCTGAAATGCCGTTACCCCTGTCTTCATCGGGTTTGAGCCAGCGATCCCGGCCCCTGCATAAGCAGCTAATGCTACCGGAGGCGTAATGTCTGCCCTTGTACCGAAATAGAAGATGAAGAGATGGGCTGCGATGGCTACCACCCCTAACTTGATGAGCGCAGGAGCGACAAGTGCAGCGATGATAATATATTGAGCTGTGGTGGGAACCCCCATTCCTAATGCCAGACAGGCGATCATCGTGAATGGAAGCGCCAGTAACAGATTCCCACCTGAAAGGTCCGCAATAAGTGACGAGAATTTTAGACCCAGTCCAGTCATAGTAATGGACCCAATGATGATACCCGCGGCGGCACAGGCAGCGGCTACTTCCGTGGAACCAATAGCGCCTTCTTTCAATGCCTCAAAAATATTCCTGAGGCTCATTCGAGTATGTTTCCGTATATAGCTGCAAGCGATGGTAGCCAGAATAGCCCAGAAGACTGCCCTCTCAGGTGAAAAATTCAACAATAGAAAATAAACCAGTAGAAAGATGGAGATAAGATGATGCCATCCATTGATAAGCGTCTCTTTCAGGCTGGGTAGGTCTTCTCTGGGGATTCCTTTAATTCCCATCATGACAGCCTTGAAATGGACCTGCATGAAAATGGCAAAAAAGGAGAGGGCTGCGGGGATCGCCGCTGCAATACAAACTTTGATGTAAGGGATCCCGAGGAACTCTGCAATGAGAAAGGCGGCGGCCCCCATGACGGGTGGCATAATCTGTCCCATCGTGGAAGCAGAAGCTTCCACTGCTCCGGCAAAATGGGGAGGATAACCCGTTTTCTTCATGAGAGGGATTGTAAATGAGCCTGTGGTCACCGTATTGGCCACAGAACTCCCTGAAATCATACCAAAGAAACAACTGGAAATCACCGCGGCCTTAGCGGGCCCTCCTCTTGTTCCTCCAGTGATACTGAAGGCCAGGTCGGTGAAGAATTTCCCGGCCCCTGACCTTTGAAGGATGGCCCCATACAAAATGAACAGAAAGATAAAGTTTGCAGAGACCCCTAATGGGACTCCAAAGACTCCATCCGTAGAAAGGGCCAGATAGGTGGTGACTCTTTTGATACTGTATCCTTTATGGATTAGAAATTCAGGAAGGTAGGGCCCCAGGAAGGAATAGAGCAAAAAGACGATGGCTACGAGAGGAACGGGCCAACCTGTCGATCTTCGAGCCGCCTCCAGGATCAAGAGAATGAGGATGGTCCCCGTGAGGACATCGACATCAAGAAACTTCCCGGCTCTGTTCATGATCTCATGGGAGTAAATGAAGATCCAGATGCAGATGCCTGCCGAGATCACCCAGAAGGCAACATCAAAGAGGCTGGGTCTCTGTCTCGGGGAGATGCGCTTGGAAAGGGGATAGAGAAGGAAGATCAGCGAAGACATGAATCCCCAATGGATAGCCCTGTGATCCAGAGCAAAAAAGGGATGGAAATAGGCGTAGAAAAGATGATAAAGGGAGGCCCCAAAGGCGATGATAGTCACTCCCAGGCCCAAAGAGCCAGAGAGGGTCCTCTTTTTTTCAAACCTCTCCATCACCTCCTGGGCTTTGCGTTTCCCCTCGGTTTCCTCACTGATCTCTAACCCTTTAAGAATTTCTCCCATAGTATTTCTCTGCTTATGAGGGTGGCCCTGCATGTTCCACCCATATTTTCAGGAGTTCGCCTCCTCTGGCGATCTCCTTCAGCGGGATGGCTTTCCCGTATAAATTGAGAGAATGATTGGCAATCCTTCCGACTCTCAAAAGGAGGGAGGTAAAATGACGTTTGAGATGAACTCGAGTTTTTTTATTTTCCATCGTCACAGTGGCCCCTTCCCAATTCATACACTCAAGACCCGCCCCGTACCATAAATAATTTTCTTCAATCAGAATCATCTCTCCATTTTCACCGACCTCGAAGATGTCCTGGATTGGGGTCTTATCAGAGGAATGGATAAAATGAATGGAAAATCGATCCCCCGGTTGAACCGGTAAATCAAGCAGGACTTTCCTTTTCTCCAGGCTCTCCACTCGAAGGGAAAAAGGAGCTTCATTCTCTCCAAAACAAAAGCCGGAGAGGTGAAAAACAATCAGAATAGGAAAAAGGAGTTTAAAGATTTTCATGAAATGATGAAATGGTTCCTCTCGATTTCCATCCAGGAAGGTTAGCTTGAGAAACCTCTCAGGCTAACCTCTCCTTTGATGGATCGCCTTTTATTTAATGGCTCCCACTTCCTTAAAATATTTGATCGCCCCAGGATGCAATTCGATAGGACTGATGACCGCATTCTTCGGCGTCAGCTGAGAAGCAATCGGATGGATATTCACCAAAGCCCACTTCCCTTTATCCACATTTTCGAAGATGGCTTTGACTATTTGATAGGCCACTCCTTCTTCCATCTGTTTATTCGCAATCAACACATTGGAATCACCGAGGCATAGGACATCATAATCTGCTTTGGGATAAGTCTTTGCGGGGATGGTGATTTTAACATAGTAAGGATATTTTTTAACGATTTTATCCGCCATATCGCGCTCAACAGGCACTAAAACGATATCCCTGGTAGCGGCCAGGTCCAGCACCGCTGAGCCGGGATAAGCGAAATTGAAGAAGACGGCATCGACGATTCCATCTTTTAAGGCCTGAACGGATTCGGATTGAGAGAGATTGGCAATGGTGAGGTCTTTTTCAAGATTAAAGCCATATTCCTCCAAAATGGCTTTGGCCATCACTGCACATCCACTACCGGGCACATCGATGGACACCTTCTTTCCTTTTAGGTCCTTGATGGACTTGATTCCCTTCCCGGATACTGTCACGATATGTTCAGGAGCGGGGTACATTTGGAATAGGGTAACCAGAGGGAATTTTTTCTCGAAAGGTTGTTGTCCCTCGACCGCTTTGTAAGCGATACTTCCCATCACCATTCCCATGTCGCTTTCTCTTGCGCCCACCAAACGGCAATTTTCAACAGAGGCTCCCGTGGATTCTGCTGCGCATCGGAGGTCTGTCGTTTTTTGAATGACGACAGCCATCCCTCCACCCAGAGGATAATAAACTCCTCCCGGACTGCCGGAGGCAAGAGTTAGGAATTTTTTCTGTGCCATGGATGGAACCACCCATGTCAAACCGAGAACCAACGTTATGACAAAAATGATACAAAAGACCCTTTTCATAAAACACCTCCTTCATAAATGATTTCTATATAAATCGATTACCCTCTAACTAATCAGTCCATAATTGTATTGACATTAAAGACCAAATCCCTCTTCGCCTTCCTTTACAAAAGGGAGGAATTCCCCCTCTTTGGAAAAGAGGGGGCAGGGGAGATTTTTACAACAATATGTCTTTTCAATTGTGGACTCCTTAGTATCACCTCCCTTCCGTCCAAAGTTTTCTAAGTATCCTATTTTTATTCCTCGTAATAGATCTGCTGGTCTTTCCACACCGCTTCCAGCTTCTTTAAAGACGTCATGGTTCTTTTTTTATTGGCAACCCCTAAAGCAGTGACGATACTATTTATCAAACTGAAAGGAGCGGTAAAGGACTCGATGAAAGAATCCATCCTGTACTGAGCTGTTAATACGTGGTCCGCATATTGGGCGAGGGGAGAGATCAGGCTGTCGGTGATCGCCAGGGTTTTTATTCTCTTTTGTTTCGCAAAACGGAGGACGTTCACCGTCTGCTGGGTGTACCTTGGAAAGCTAATTCCGATCACCACATCTCTCTTTTTTAACCCCATCAATCGGTCCCACATATCGCCGATTCCAGGTTGAATGACCCAGACATTTTTTTGGAGGAATTCCAGTGCCACTCCCAAAAAAACCGCAAGGGAATGGACGCTTCTTAATCCTACAATGATGATCCTCTCCGCAGACTCGATGGATTTAACGAAAGCCTTGAATTCCTGGACAGAGACTTGTTTCAATGTGTCATCAATATTGCGGATGTCGCTCTGAAGGACTTTCGTCAGGATATCGCCCTCCGTCGTTACCTTTTTTATCGTTTTTTGTAAACGAGCCGTTGTCGTTAACTTATTTCTAAAAAAGAGCCTCAGTTCCTTTTGAAATTCTGGGAACCCCTTAAACCCCAAGGCTTTGGAAAGCCTGACTACAGTGGCTTCACTGACGTCCACCTTTTTTGCCAAGTCCCCCACGTTAAGGAAGATCGACTCATCATCGTGGGAAAGAACATATTCCAGCAGCTTTCGTTGGGATCGTGTGAGATGAAGGGCTTTCTCCCTCAACTGCTTCTCAAGCGTTTGCATAATGAAATTATTTTTTCATTCTATTTTAGATATGAAAAAATTATATCAATTTGAAAAGGTTGTCAAGGAATAAATTGCCCTGTGTGCTAGGAGTGGAGAAATGTCCTCATGTTTTGATTTGCATGATTCATCCATTTATGGTAATTAATAGCTATGGATACGAATTCAATAAAAAAATATCTTATATCTAGGCCCGAAATAATAATGGCTTTTATTTTCGGTTCGGTGGCTGCTGATTCTGCTGGAAGTGAATCTGATCTGGATATTGCTACTTATTTTAACCCTACTGCCCAGCACAAGATTGAGTGGGAATCTCAAATCCAATATCCTACTGAAGACAAAATCTGGTTTGATCTTGAGAGATTAACTGGTAAAGAGGTTGACCTTTTAGTCCTGAATCGGGCTCCTGTTACGATAGTCGACACCATCCTTAGAGAAGGTAGGCCCCTATTCATTCGAGATAGAAAAGTCTATTTAGAATTGTTGTTAAGGGCGAGCAGAGAAGCAGAAGATTATAGAGATTTTATTGAGGATTTCTGGAAAATAAAATATGCATAAACATGATCGGGAAAGGTTATTAAAACACTTAGATTTCCTTAAAGAAGAGCTTCAGGATTTTCAGAAATTCAAAGGATTGGAGAGAAGAGTTTATATAGAAAACAGGGACACTCGGAGAAATGTTGAAAGATGGGTCGAAAATTTGGTTAATTGTGCAATCGATATAGGGAAGATCATTTTAGCTGTCAGAAAGAGAGCAATCCCGGAAACTTATCGGGAGGTTCTATTCGATTTAGGGAGCTTACCTGGGTTTACAGAGTTTTTTGGAGAAGAGCTTTCTCATTGGGCGAAACTCCGAAATATCTTAGCTCATGAATATTTAGATATACGGTGGAACAATATCAAGGAATTCATTGACAAGGCTGAATCAACCTTCAATGAACTCGTTTATAAAGTGGAAGCTTCGCTTCGGGCAAATTGACTCCAAACCGTTTTCTACCTTGGAATGCCTTCGGTGCTCCAACCTCTCAGGGCGTAGTAATCCTGAAGCATTTTCTGGAGTTCTTCTCTTCGGATCACTTTTCCATCCTTGCCCAAGGGTTCATCAAAAAATCTCTTGGGGAGGGTATCATCCTTTGACGTGAGGCCTTCGCGGAGATTGAACTTTCGGGTTTCGTTCTGGATCGTGGATGAAATTTTCCTCAAACCATTTTCATCCAGCTTGAGGCCTGTGGTCATTTCAACGATTGTTGAGAGGTAACTCCAATCCCAGTAAAGATCTCTATAAAATCGGCACAGGATAAGGGAATCGTGGATATTAAACCGATCTTCAAATTCGAGAAAAAGTTTTGCCTTTCCTTCCATTTGATCCATCGGGATCATTCCGGCGAGCTCTGCTTTGTAGAATGTCGCCCTTAAATGGCAGGCTCCACGGTCCGAAGTCGCATTGGCGAGGCCCATTCCCTTGAGGATTCTTGGATCATAACCCGCAGGATCAAGGCCCTTCACATGGATGGCGATGTCCTCCATATCCCATGCTTTGGCCGCATACCGGATTCCTTCCGCTAAAATCGCTCCAATTCCTTTTTTAGATGCAATATCATGGAGGAGCTCTGCAATTTTATCCACCTCGCCCCAACCGATCTTTTCCTTAATTCGGCCCATCTCTGAAGCTTCAATGGCAAAAGCGCAAAGGCTTCCAGCAGAGATGGTATCCATGCCGAGGCGGTCACAGATATCATTGAGATATGCAATTTCCTCAATCTCATGGACCATGCAGAGGCCGCCAAAAGCATAAATCGTTTCGTATTCCGGCCCTTCGATCTTGAGGCCCTTATGCCTCCCTTCCTTAACCTCGCTCATATTCCCACAGGCTATAAAGCAACGGAGGCAGGCAGCGGGTCTCACTTGGCACCTTTCAAGAAGGGATTCTGCGCTGATTTTCTCCCATCCTTCAAACGTTCCGAGATGCCAATACTTTGATGGGAATGCACCCACCGCATTATTCATGGCTACCAGCATTGGAGTTCCAAACCTTTTGTAGCTTTGAACTCCTGGATTGTCTTTACCTCGTTCTAAAGTCTCTTTTGCAAACTGCTCGACCCGATCAGGATAGGCAACCTCCTTTTTCCTTTCTCCGTGAAAAACAATGGCCTTCGTCTTCTTGGAGCCCATCACAGCGCCGACTCCAGTTCTGCCGAGGGATCGCCAGTAATCATTTTCAATCACAGCATATCGGACCAGATTTTCGCCGGCTGGGCCGATGACTAGAGCACCCGCACCTTTTTTATCGACTCTCTTTAGAACTTCATCTTCTGTGGAACAGCAATCTTTCCCCCAGAGGTCTTTCGCATCGTGGAAGACCACTTTCTGTTCAGAGATCTCAATCCAAACAGGACCATTGGCTGCCTCTTCGAAAATGAAGGCATCATAACCCGTCCGGCTCATCGGTTCTGCCACTTTTCCTCCGGAATAAGATTCTGAGTAACCTCCCGTCAAGGGGGATTTGGTAAACACACCATGCCGACAGGAGCCATAGATTCGGGTATTGGTGATCGGACCCGTGGAAAAAATGAGCTTATTGTTTGGAGAGAGAGGATCAACACCGGGAGGATTTTCCTTCATGAGTAAATAAGTGCCCAGTCCCTTTCCCCCTAAATAGGTTTCATAGATTGAATCAGGGATAGTTTCTTCTTTAAAGGTTTTTGTTTTGAGATTGATCCTCAAAATTTTATTAAAGAAACCTTTCACAGGAAATTCCTTTCTTTACCATTCGGATTTTGGGCATAAATTATTATGATAAAACCCAATAACTTTATCCAAACAATTCTATAAAAATGAAAGCTCGGAACTCTGCTTGTTGTCAAAAAAGAAAAGAATAGGGCGATTTTTAAAAATGTGACGGTGTTGGGAAATCTCGATAGTCTCTATGTCTCATCCGTACATTCAACATCTCCAAGAGGTCTTTAGTAACTTGAAATCCTTTTCGCTGTGGTTATCATGTAAGAATAAGCATCAAAGTGATCTATTCCGAACTAAGCAAGAGAGAAGCTGCAAAAGTATTAAATGTGGCAATTTCCCTTTTTCGAAATTGACCGCTTTGGTGGCCTTGTCGATAAGGGCACCTCTAATAATTCCCAATTTGTCACTCCCGCGCAGGCGGGAGTCCAGTAATGTCAACAAGTTATGGATTCCTGCTTTCGCAGGAATGACATTTTTAGAGGTAACCATAATAGTTAAATTAGCTTCGGGGAAAAACCATTATGACCGTGTTTAACATTACTCCAGAAACCACACACTTGCCAGGATCAATGTTTTTCTACTTCATGGGTTCAAACAGAAGGGGCTTTGCCATTCTTTAAATATATAGCTCCAAATACGTAAGAGCAACTTTTGGCATAAAACCAGAGATTTCTAAAGATGAGCGATCGATGAAATCTCGATAAGAAATTCTGGCTTTATAAGGTCAGCTCGAATACAAATACGAGCCGGCGGATTCTTCGGAAAGTATTCAGCATAAACCTCGTTCATTTTGGTATAATTGGAAAGATCATTGAGAAAAATCATGTTAAAAGTGATGTTAGCCAATGTTCCTCCCGAAGCTTCTATCACACTCTTAATTATCTCAAGCACATGCCGTGTCTGCTCACGAACGTCGTTAGCTCCTACCAGCTTCCCTTCTTTATCGAGTGGAAGTGTACCAGAAACATAGACTACGTTCTCTGACTTAATGCCAGGGGAATAAGGGGCAAGGGGAGGTGGAGACCCGTTCGGTATTATTACTTGATTTGGCATAATAATTATATCCTCCTTCGATGGGATTTATATTGACAGATGTAGAAGTTTCTTTGCGTTCACCACAAATGCTTCTATGGAGTATCACATGCAACCAAAGCACCTAAGTAAGATCGTCATGTTTGAAAGAATCTCCCCGAGTGTAAGGTTGACTTCCTTTTTGTCTTGATTTAACTCAACCATATCAGCTAACCGGCCTAGTTGTGAGTGAATCCTCAATCTCCTTTTCGAACAAAACATCGGCGCCATATTCGGTTTACATTAGGTGGATTAATCTTATTCTTTTTCATTGCCGTTATATAATTTTTCATTATCCCAAAGGTTCACGAGTAATTTCAAAAATTACCCTTGTATCAGGGTCGGGGCATTGGAGACAATAGACTTCACTTCTACCAAAACTCTTTGGGTCTTTCACGTTGCTCATCATGTACAATGAATAATTCATTGAGCTTAGGGCCACTGTACAAAGGGAGTCTGTTTCTTTTAAATTTAACATGGTTCCTTCAATTACAAATTGATCCCCCTCCTTAATAAAGGGGCATTTGCTATCCTTAGCCTTCACTACGACTTTATACTTCTCCATACAGTTTCCTAATATTTTTGTTATTTATTGTCAATATGATTGGGATATAACAAATGAGCATAATGATTCCAGCAACCTTAAAAGGAGATGCATTGTAACCTCTAATTTTGAGAAACCCTTTTTCTGTAAGCTTCAGTGCTACCACTCGCATATGAGTGGATAAGAATTATGCCCAAATTGTAATCGAGATTAATGATTTAAAACTGCTCAAAAAAGCTAAGGGAACCATTGAAAATCTTGATATAAATATTATTGAATCAAAACAACTGTCGGCTAATCTAGTGTTATTCAGATTAGATACAAAGGATATCTGTTGATTACATTCTCCTAAAATTTTCTCGCCTGCCATATCCTATGTCTGTTTAAAGATCGCAATTTTTAAAAATGTTTTAGAATTTTGTCCTAAGCAGCCTACTTCCGGTAATCTTGTCAGGAGTAATTAGGACAATTCTCACCCTTTCTAACTCATCCTTAATACTACGACCTCCTCTTCTCATATATGCCCCAAAAGAAATGGGAACACGATACTTATCTATAAGTTTCTTTAAATATGGCATCATCAGCTTCTTTTCTTCGATAATCTCTGCCTGCCCCATAATGATAACACTTTTGGCTAGAGATGCGTCAGATAGTGATTCGTCCACTTCAAAACATATATTTGGGTTAGCTCTGATGATATCCATTTTCATACCCTCCTGACAGGTGTGAAAAAAAATTTTTCCCTCGGAATATCCATACCCAACAGGAACGATATAAGGACCTTCTTTTGAAATCAAGCCAATCCTTCCAATTCGAGCGCAGGTTAAAAATTGGTCAATCTCAGGCCTCTCAATGGAGTATTGCATAACACACCTCCTGTTCAACTCTTTGGGTAATCACCACTGTTAATAGACTAAAGAAGGTTATTTCCTCAAAACAAAGACTGTATCGATTTGGAGAATAGTTTCTATAATTTACTGAATTCTTGGTGAATAAGATTCTTCCCTTTACTCCCCAGTAACCACTATTCGCTTTTTGGCTTTTTAGCCGAGTTGAAAATAGACCCGTTTGACTTCTTCATTATCCATCAACTGCTCGCTCTTTCCTTCAAGTCCAACCCTACCATGTTCGATGATGTAAACCCTTTCAGTTAAATTTAGGGTTAAAGTGGCGTCCTGCTCAACCAATAATACAGTTATTCCGGATTTCCAGATATCTCTAATGCTATTTATCAAATAGGACTTCACCAGAGGAGAGAGCCCCATAGAGGGTTCGTCCATCATAAGCAACTTGGGTTTGCTCATAAGGGATCGTCCTATAGCCAACATCTGTTGCTCTCCGCCACTGAGTGTACCAGCCACCTGATTCTTACGTTCATTCAATACAGGAAAAAGGTTGTAAATATACTGTAGGTCCTTTTGAATCTCAAGTTTATCCTTTCTTAGAAAAGCTCCCATTTCCAGGTTTTCTAGTATTGTAAAGTCATTAAAAAGCTGTCTCCTCTCAGGACAATGTATGATTCCCATACGAACAATTTCATTCGGTTTTCGTTGATTAATCTGGTCCCCATTGAACATGATTTCCCCTTCAGCAGGAATCAACTGAGAAATGGCCTTTAAGAGTGTAGTCTTCCCTGCTCCATTCGGCCCAATGATTCCGACCAACTCTCTTGGCTTTAAGTTTATTGTCAACCCATTCAAGACAATGGCTTTACCATAAAGGACCCTAATATTTTTCACCTCCAGCAAATTCGTTTTATTTCCTCCTTTCTCCTAAGTATGCATTGACTACTTTTTCATTATTCATGATTTCATCAGGTGTTCCCTCTGCAATTTTCTGTCCAAAGACAATGGCGATAATACGTTGTACTAATTTCAGGAGGTCTCGGAGGCGATGCTCAATGATAACCATAGTCTGACCTTTTTTGTGCATCTTTTGAATTGCATTTGAAAGTATAATTGCATCCTCCACATCTAACCCGGAAAAAGGTTCATCCAGCAGTAAGATGTCGGGTTCAGTGACCATGGCTCTTGCAATATCTAGCAAACGCAATTCCCCAAATGGGAGGTTTTTTACTAATTCATTATATCGATCGGCTAATCCTATTTCTTCAAGAAACTCCAAAGCAACATCTGAAGGTGTCTTCCCTCTATGTCTGTGATTTTTAGCACGATGGGAAAAACATGGGATCATAATGTTTTCCAAGGCAGTCATTTCTTTAAAAAGGTCTACAAGTTGAAAGGTTCTGGAAATACCTCGATTTACAATTTGGAAAGGTTTTAGGTGTGTGATATTCTCACCCTTGAAGCAAATCTCCCCGGTATCTGGTTGAATAAAGCCTGTAATAAGATTAAAAAGAGTGGTTTTCCCTGCACCATTGGGGCCTATAATCCCAATGATATCCCCTTGATTGACTCTTAAATCAAAATTGACTAATGCACGTAAGCCACCGAAAGACTTGTCCAGCCCTTTTATCTCTAACATTACTTGGATTTCCCTCATGTCCAAAAATAAGAGGCCTAACTCCTCTGAATCATAACGCGACGAAAGGTGCGCATAATAATATCCAGTAACCCTTTGGGGGCAAACAATATTATAACGACGACAGCACTACTATAAATTAGTAAACGAAACTCCCCTATAGTTCTGAGTGCCTCATTCACCAAGGTCAATACATAAGCACCGATGATTGGCCCAACGATACTTCCCATCCCTCCAACTACAGCCATAATAAGCACCAGGTTTGATAGAGAGTCGTGGGCCATCCCAGGTCCTACATGCATCTGGGTGTGAGCATACATGGCTCCAGCGACCCCTGCTATAAATGAGCTAATAACGAAGGCAGTAATCTTAAAGAAAGTGGTATTAATTCCAGATCCTTCGCTTGCAATCTCGTTTGCTCCAATAGAGTTCAAGATCAAGCCAAAGAAAGATTTGGATAGAAAGTAGAGAAAAAAGACTGTTACCAACATGAGAATGGCCGAGAAATAATAATTACCTAAGCCTGTTTTCGTAAGGTGGCTGATTCCCGAAAGCCCCTCTTCTCCACCAAAAACTTCCCAGCTTATCATAGTCCATTTATAAAGAAGGGCAGCGAAACAAAAGGTAACAGATGCAAAATAGGGCCCTCGAAGTCTCAAGGTGAAAGAGCCCACTAAGAGACCGCAAAGAGCAGCTATCAGACCACCAATTGGCAATGTAAGCCAGGGCCCGTATCCCAAATGTAAGTTTAACAACGCCCCAGTATAACCTGCCGCACCAATGAAAAAAGCGTGACCAAAATTAATATTGCCAGTAAATCCAGAGAGAAGGTCCCAACTACATGCAAGGATTACATAGTAATGGCATAAAAATAGAAGTTCTATGTAGTATTTATCAGTAACTACTATAGGAGTTAATAGCACACAGGCACTAAAAATGGATAAATTTAGCAGCCTCTTAAGAACTACCTTATGACTGTATAAATCCTTCTGTTTCGACATTTATTTGTAATGAATCCCTTAATATTAATGGGCCTTTTTTCCAAAGAACCCAGTGGGACGTAAGACCAATGTAAGTATTATGGCAACAAGGTACACTATATCAGGATATTTGACAGATATTAAAACACTAACAAGAGTCTCGGTATATCCTAGGAGCATACTTGCGATAATAGCTCCCTCGAGACTTCCCAGTCCTCCGATAATTACAATTGCAAAGGCTTTAAATAATGGAAAAACCCACATGCTAGGGACGGCTTCCAAAATGGGCGAGATGAAAACTCCTGCCACTGCTGCGAGACCTGCAGAGATTCCCATTGTTATCAAATAGACTCCCTCGGGTTGTATACCAACAAGGGTTGCAGCATATTGATTCTGTGCTACAGCAGAAATCGATTTTCCTGTTCTCGTCCTCTTTATAAAAAACCAGAGTAGTGTGACCAATAATCCTGAAACTAAGAAGGTTAAGATTTTCTGATAGGATATGTTTAGACTTATTAGGGTAATCTCCCCAGTAACAAAGTTTTTAACCGCTTTACCATAAGGTCCGTAAATAGCATGCGTTAGTTCTTGGAAAAAAACTGCAAGTGCCAAAGTAAGGATGAGCACATAAGCATGACGTTCTCGCATTGGTCTGATGCCGAATCGATCAATGATCATCCCGATCAGAGATGTGACAGTTATAGCCAATAGAGTTGATAAAGGCACGTTTATCTTCAATACTGAAACGAAGGTGTAAGATAGATAGGCTCCTATCATATAAAAGGATCCATGTGCTAAATTGATGATCCTTGCCACTCCAAATATAAGAGTGAAGCCTACTGCTATGAGACTGTATAATGCCCCCCAAATCGTACCTAAGACAATAATATTTAAAAACGTTGCCATGTTTTAAGGCAACCTCTAATAATTTGACTTTCGAGAGTTAGGAATTCGTTGAATCGAAATTACCAGAAATGTTAAACAGAAAAGTCGATCATTCATCTAACAAAACCTATCTGAAGTCCCCTTTTGATCGCTTTTTAGCGATCCTACTGGGTCATTTTACCCAGTGGACATGTCCAGAGCAATCATGTCCCCACCAACACACAGTATCGATCCAAATTGTAAGCCAGATTCCTCAACCCAACCTTGACCTTCACCCTAACCAGACCAATGGCCCGTACGATCAGCCTCCCCGCCCGCTTCGCCTGCACCCCAAAGACATGTTCCACACGACTCCGAATTCGGGAACGCGTCCGATTCCCCTGGGCCTCTCGATCCGTCAGCTTCTTGTGCTTGCATCCCTTGCGCTGAAGATGCTCCCGATACTCTCGTTGCTTCAACTCTCTGAGTTTCTCCTCCGAACGGTAGGCAGAATCCACCCACACATCCCGACTTCTGTTATCTTCATCCAAAAGACCCTCAAAGACCTGACTGTCATGAACCGACGCTGAGGTCACCTCATAGCTGCGAATCAGTTTATGCTTCACATCCACATCGATATGATTCTTATAACCGTAGTAGTTCTGTCCGTTCTTCTTGGTCCAGCGCGCCTCCGTATCCTTCTGCCGCTTCTTCTGCTCACTCCAGTCTTCTGTAACCTCTCCTTGCTTGATCCTCTTATTTTCTTCCCGACTGTTCCTCTGCTTCGGTACAGGAACGATACTGGCGTCTACAATCTGCCCTTTGCGGGCCGAGAAACCTTGTTCGCAAAGATACGCTTCAAATTGGTCAAAAGCTTTTTCAATCACCCCCGCTTCGGTCAACTGCTCTCGAAACAACCAAAAAGTATATAAAAATCCACGATTGTAATGAGGACCCAATTGTCTAATAAGTCCGTATTCAGAGGCGCTTAAAGCAATTTTATAAGCTATGCCAAAAAACCCCAGGCTTTTAAGACTGGGGATGGATGGCATCCTTTCGAAGTGAAGCGGGGGCCTGAACCCCTGGGTTAAAACCAGGGAGTGGTTCATTGTATTCATGGGAGGGTTAAGCTATCGGACCATTCTTATCTAAGCTTAAACCCCCGGATAGAATTCGTCTGTTTATTATTTCCACCAAGTAGGGGGAATGTAATTACCAGTTTTAAATTGTTTAGGCCAAATCACAATTTGTTTACCCCCAGATTGCCATTGAACCATGGGCATCACATATCTTCCTTCTAGCAAATCGTGGGATTCTTTGTCAAAAGCAGTCTCTGGATGAAGTACACCTTTGTATGTGATGTTTTCGAGGCCACTAATTATATCATCGGATTTCACTGACTTCTTTTGTTTAATGACTTCGGCCAGCATATAAATCGTATCATAGCTAAAACCAGTGGTATAAACAGGATTAGTCCCATATTTCTTTATGTATTTATCCCAAAAGGGAATCGTTTTGTCAGTAAGGGGCGCTCTTGAAATAAAATTGAAGGTGACTTGGCTCAGGCATCTGCCATCTGTCATTTCCCAGAATTTGGAGTCCATGCTTGTTGCGTTAACCAACCCCATTGGTGCCGGTTTGATTTCTTGCCAGGATTTGACAAGCGGAACTGTTGCTCCCCAAGCTACCACCTCAGCGATCCACTGAGCACCTTTGGATTTGATTAGGGTAAAGATTGGAGAGAAATCTTTAACATCCATGTCGAACATCTCGAAGAAAACCACTTCCATACCTACCTTCTCTAGATCCGTTTTCAAGTAAGGAGCATAATCTTGTGCCCATTTTGCATTTTCAGAAAGTATAGCGATCTTATTGTATCCAAGTTCCCCACGCACAAATTCAGTAAGGAACTTTAATGCCCATTTCTCTTGACGATGACCATTAATACTGTTTCTGAATGAATATTTGTATTGATTGTAGTTTTTCTTAATATTTTCTGTAAAAGCAGGGGAGGATACTATGGCAACATAGACGATCTCAGATTGCGGCAGGTAATTTTGGAGAGCCAATGCAACACCACTGACACTTTCCCCCACCAAAACATCAACCTTATCTGATAGGGTAAGTTTTTTGAAAGCGTTTATCCCTTTTTCAGTCTTCCCTTCAGTATCACCTTCTATAATCTCTATCTTTTTCCCTAGAATTCCCCCGGCCGCATTAAGTTCTTCGGCAGCCATTTTCGTAGCATTGAAAATCCCAATCGAAGAGGGCTCTTGAATATTACCCAGAACACCAATCCTAACTGTTTCGATTTTGCTAAAATCACGATTTGCAGCACCCAGTGTTGAAGTCAGCATCATACTAGCCATTATAACAATTAATATCGTTCCAACTTTTTTAAAAAGCATATACATTACCTCCTTTTTAATTTATTTTTCATTACACCAAAAATATTTGTAATAAAATCTATGAAATCACCCCCTTTTAATTAGATTAATAAAAATAATTATTGAATAAAATAATCTTAAAATCTCTTGAGATTTTCATTAATGGTTCAATAAAGTTTCTTGTTCCTTGGAAACTTAAATAATTATTTAGAATTCAATTTAAAAGCCTACTCAATTACAGCTGTAACTTCTAATTCTATTAAAAATTCCTCACCAGGTAATCTTGCCAAAATGCCTGTGCTCACAGGGTACGGTGGTTTTACATCTACTTCACTATAGAAATCTATCCTAGCTTTATCAAATTCTTCATAATCTCTTTCTCTGTTGTCGCTATCCTTCAAGATAAATAAGACTCTCACAACATTAACCCAAGATGCACCTGCTTCTTTCAATAATTCTGTTATATCTTTATAGATTCCCAAGGTTTGTTCCCTTATTCCTTTTCCCTTAGGATTCCCACGAGCAGAAAGAAATATGAGGTTCTTAGGGTTAGAGACAACAATACCCCTAGAATATAATTTTGTAGGTTCTGGGACACTTTTTGCGTGGATTGCTTGCTTTATCATATTTCGTCACCTTTGATATTTTTGACAGTCTTCAATACAAGCCCTAGAGATTTAATAACAATTCAGTTTTTATCTATTTAAATCAATTTTTTAGCCCTAAAAATCTTGAAGCATTCGCGCCAAGGATTTGCTTTATTTCTTCCATTGTTAAAGTTGGCCAACCGCATTTCTCCAAAATTTCATTTAATCCTGTTTTTACCCAATTAATATAGGTCTTCGGATTACAGGCGGGATAATCTGTTCCCCACATTATTCTCTCTAAAAGATTATATTCCTTTGCCAAAACAATATTCCATGCAAGTTCCATGGGACGCATACAAAGAGCAGATATATCTGTGTATACATTGTGGCACTTCCTCATCACAGCAAATAGTTCCTTCGTCCAAGGGTAAGCCGTGTGTGCCGCGCATATCTTCAAGTCTGGAAAATCAAGTGCCACCTCATCGAGATACACTGGATGGCCATACTCTAATTTGGCGTAACTGTACGACGTTGCACCCATATGGAGAAGTACCGGAACCCCAAGTTCAACCGCCTTTTGATAGAATGGATACATTATTTTATCATTAGGTGGATAATGTGAATAACTGGGTAGAGCTTTCATCCCTTTGAACCCAAGCTCGGTTATCGCTCTCTCAAATTGCTTTAGGCTTTCAGGTGAAAATCTACCCATTGAGTCTTTAGGTAAGACACATGAGAAACCCATGAATCTATTTGGATCCCTCTTGATATAATTGTCATAAATATACTCATCAGGAATTTTTGTCCCGGGATCAATATTTGTAATGTCTAGGGCGACTACAACTATTTTATCCACTCCAGCTTCATCCATTTCTCTTGTGAATTTATCAGGTTCGGTAGTCCAGTGGTTAGGATCAAATGCAAAAGCCCCAGAAACTATTTTGGCGAACATTTCTGACCAGTGTTTTTTATACTCCCCTACATGAGTATGAATGTCTATGATCATAATAAATCCTCCTTCAATTATAATCCAAAATAAATGGCCACCTCTATGTTTGGCGCTTAATATTTTTTACTCATTCTACAACTCATCCAAGGAAATTTTGTTTTTCTACCCAATCTTCTCGCTGATACGGTATATCACTTTTAAGAAATTTAAGAGTTCATTTCATATGGTGCTTAAAAGATCATGGAAAGTTTCTTGGATGATTGAAAGTCCTTGCTCAAGATGATCATCTGCTATTACAAGTGGCATCAATGGACGGATGATGTTGGAGTAGGTCCCCGCTGAAACCATCAGCAATCCTTTTTCTCGGCAGAGCTCAATCAGTCTCTTTGTGAAGGCCGTCGCCGGTTCCTTGGTCTTTCGATCCACCACGAGTTCCATCCCCACCATTGCCCCTAATCCCCTGACGTCTCCGACCACTGGGTAAACTTCTTGAAATTCTTTAAACTTTTCAAGGACTCTTTTACCGATTTTTTCCGCCTGCTTTAAGAGATTTTTCTTTCCAAACTGGTCTAAGGCAGCCAATGCTGCTCGACAAGCTACTGGATTGCCAGCAAATGTTCCTCCCAATCCTCCTACCTGGGGATGATCCATCAATTCAGCTTTCCCCGTAATAGCACTGAGGGGAAAACCTCCAGCCATCGATTTAGCCATAACAATAATGTCAGGCTGTACATCATAGTGCTCCATGGCAAACATCTTGGCGGTTCGGCCAAAGCCCGTTTGAACTTCATCAGCAATAAAAACAATTCCATTTTCTTGGCAGATTTTGTGAAGGATATTGAAATACTCCTTAGGAGGGACAACAAACCCTCCTTCGCCCAATACCGGTTCCACAATCAAAGTAGCTACATGCTCTGCGGAGATATGGGTATCGAAAAAGTCTCTTAAAAAATAAGCGCAACGAATTTCACAAGAAGGGTATTCCAAACTAAAAGCACATCGGTAACAGTAGGCATAGGGCATCCTGTAAATTTCTGGAGCATAAGGAGAAAACCCAAACTTATAAGGTTTCATCTTACTGGTGAGGCTTAGGGCCAAGAGTGTCCGGCCATGGAAGGCATCTTCAAAAGCAATGATTGCTGGTCTACCAGTCGCATGCCTGGCAACCTTCACAGCATTTTCAACTGCCTCCGCACCGCTGTTGGCAAACATCGTCTTTTTGGGGAAGTTCCCGGGTGTGATGGAGTTCAACTTTTTGGCTAACTCCACATACGGTTCATACATCACTACATGGAAACAGGTGTGAATATACTTCTGGATTTGATCCTGGACAGCCTTTAGCACTTCTTCATTGCAATGACCCACGTTGTTAACTCCAATACCACCAGCAAAGTCAATATATTCTTTCCCTTCCACATCAGTAATGATGGCTCCTTTTGCTTTCTCCACAAAAATTGGATGAGTATTAAAGGGCCCCTGTGGGATATGTTTATTCCTTTCGGCTAATAACTTATCGGTTTTCAAGTCATCTATCCCTCTTGCTATTACTATAACTCCATGAAGTCTTAAAAGGTGGTGCGCAAAAATAAAATGAAATACATTATTTATGCCAGAATCTAAAAATTATTTAATAATAAGGATTATAGAGAGATGTTTTCTCTAACAAATTGGAATAAAAGATGAAATCAGTTTTGGATTTCGGGATCGAATGAAAGGGAAGAATATGCAGAAAAGATAATTGATATGCATAAGTGCATAAAATTTTATTCGTTAAAATAGTGTTAGAGTACAACTTACTGAAATTATTAATTAAGACGAGATGCAATTTGTCATTTATTTATGCAATATTACATTACTTTTATAAAAAGAGCGTTTCTTAACCTTTCTTGAAATGGTAGCCTGATCTACTTTCAAGGCTTTGGCCGCCTCTCGTTGAGAACCATACTTTGTAAGAGTCTTTTGGATAATCACGCTCTCATATTCATTCAAAGCATCTTTGAGTGGAATTCCTTCAAATAGGAATGGATAGGGTAATTCTTTAGTCCCGTAGACTGAAATTGCACTCGGCAGATCTTTAACCTCAATCCGTTTTTTTTCTACTACTACTAAAAGTCTTTCAATAATATTCGCCAATTCACGTATATTCCCTGGAAAATCATACCTGCATAATGCTTCAATTGTTTCCGGGGCAAGAATCTTTTCTTTCCGGTAGGCCTTATTAAATTTTTCAAGAAAATGAAAGATTAAAGGCAGGATATCATCTCTTCTCTCCCTTAGTGGGAGAATATGAATTGGAACAACATTGAGTCGATAATAAAGGTCCTTTCTGAAGGTCTTGGCAGTTACCATTTCGTCAATGTTCTTGTTCGTGGCTGCAATGATCCTCACATCGATCTCCTTAGGTTCCGTTCCTCCTACACGGATAATTTCATGATCTTCTAAGAAACGAAGCAACTTTGATTGAGTGGCTAAGGGGATTTCGCCAATCTCATCGAGGAAGAGGGTCCCCTTGTTGGCAAGTTCAAAGAGTCCGGGTTTCCCTTCAGTTTTCGCTCCCGTAAAAGCTCCTTTCTCATAGCCAAACAGTTCTGATTCAACAAGAGAGTCAGGCAGCCCAGCGCAATCAACTCGTATAAAAGGACCATTAGTCCGTTCTGATTGTTTGTGAATCAGTTTTGCAATCATGCCTTTTCCAACGCCAGATTCTCCAAGGAGGAGAACGGTTGAATCCACATTAGCCACCCTTAAGGCCATTTCAATGATTCTCTCCATCTCTTTGCTCTGAAAAATAATGCTGGAGAGATCAACTCCCTTCATCTCCAACTCAGATAGTTTTGAAATATAGCCCTTTGCTAGAGCCTGAGCTTCCTGAAGTTGACTTCTCAAATGGTCTAATTCTGAAATGTCACGGTCATTGGTTACAACAAAAGCGATCTCCCCTATCTCATTGAAAATTGGATTACCAGTGACCAGAATTTTTTTGTCACTTTTAATCTTTTGAATCATCGTTACAGTGGTCTTTCTCTTTAGAACCTCTAATGTAACAGACTTATCGAAAAAGCCTTCAGCAATCAACTCTTTCATATTTTTACCAACAACTTCTTCAGCCTTTACTTGGTTGATCTTCTCCGAAGCTTTATTGATTCTAATCACTTTCCCTTCATGGTCGCAGATCCAGAGGCCGTCATAGGAAGAATCGATGATGGTATCAAGCCAATTTTTCATATTCT
>DCUS01000100.1 GCA_002327885.1 Syntrophaceae bacterium UBA2208 | reverse complement strand
GGGCTAAGCATGGCGATCCAGGGCAGCGAACTTATCCTGATTCTGGTCAGTTTAGCGGCAGGGGCGATTTTAGGAGAATGGATCAATATTGAAGACCGTTTGGAGAGGCTGGGAGTTTGGCTGGAGAAAAAGCTTCACATCACAGAGGGAAGTCCTGCCAAAGGATTCATCTATGCGAGCTTGTTATTCTGTGTGGGTTCCATGGCAATCGTGGGAAGTATTACGGATGGACTTAAAGGGGACCCTTCGATTCTGATCACCAAAGCGATGATGGATGGAATCATCTCCATCCCCTTTGCCGCCGGGATGGGTTATGGTGTCCTGGGCTCCTCTGTCCCCGTGTTGCTCTATCAGGGGAGTCTCACTTTACTCGCATGGGAACTTCAGTCGGTCTTCACTCCTGAAATAATCAGAGAGCTTACTTCTCTCGGGGGAATCATTGTGATGGGAATTGGCATCAATATTCTTGGATTACAAAAAATCAGGGTAAGCAATATGATTCCCGCTTTGGTATTCATTGTCGTGATTCTGTACCTCAAAACATTTTTCTCCTTCTGAGACGAAGGGAAAAAATGGGCTAACTTTATCAGGTTGTCATGAGGGGAAAATAGGATGGGAAATAAGAAAAAAATGATCGAGATCAGCCGGAAGATATTGAAAAAGAGAAGTCTCTAAATTATGCAACAAGGAGGTTTCCCATCGAAGGTCCGATCTTAATATACGCCATCCTCGTCGTTGGCCTGGCGCTCTTCTTCGATTACTCTAACGGTTTTCATGATTCGGCCAATGTGGTGGCCACCATCATTGTGACCGGAGCCATGAGCCCGAAGAAGGCCTTGGGGTTGGCCGCTCTTGCCCATTTTATTGGTCCCTTCCTTTTTGGCACAGCCGTGGCTCAAACGATTGGAAAGGGGATTATCGATGTGTCAACCTTCGATCCCAAAACGATCGGGCTCTCCATCAACCTCATCACCGCGGCCCTTATCGGCGCAATTGCCTGGAACCTCATTACATGGTTTTTTGGACTTCCTTCGAGTTCCTCCCATGCCCTGGTTGGAGGCTTGATCGGAGCAGTGCTTGTCGCTTATGGTCCAGATAAAATAATTTGGAAAGGACTTCTTTATGTAATCACTTCATTAATCCTCTCCCCCCTTTTGGGGTTACTTTTTGGGATGTTCTTTCTGAGAAGGATACTCTATTTTTTTCGAGGTGCCACGCCTCGAGCAAAGCATTTCTTTAATCGGATGCAGATCCTTTCTTCCATCGCCCTTTCCCTTAGCCATGGGGCCAATGACGCCCAGAAATCGATGGGAGTGATTACAATATCTCTGATTCTCCTCGGACTATTGCCTTCCTTTCACATTCCTTTCTGGGTCGTTACCAGTTGTGCTGCCGCCATTGCTCTTGGAACAGCCAGCGGAGGATGGCGAATCATTAAAACGATGGGTTCAAAAATATATCGATTGAGATCCGTTCATGCTTTTTGTGCTCAGACCTCCTCGGCAGTCGTGATCCTGGGGGCGGCCCTGCTTGGAGGGCCCGTTTCGACAACCCATGTCGTATCCTCCAGCATTATGGGAGTAGGGGCTGGGCAGAGGGTCTCAGCCGTCCGTTGGGGGGTGGCCAAGAATATCATCATCGCCTGGTTTATCACCATTCCGGCCTCAGCCTTGATGGCAGGATTGAGTTTCTTTTTGATTCAATTGATTCATCCCAGGTTTTGAGAGGAGAGGGAGCGGAAAGATTAATCATTTTGAAAAGGCTATCAGAACCAACCCCAATGTAAGAATCAAGGCACCTGTCATCCGGGTCTTCCAATAACTTTCTTTCAGGAAAACGATTCCCATTCCTGCACCGAGGAGAGCGCCTACCTGACGGAAGGCAACCACATAACTTACCTTACTCATCTGCAAAGCCATCAGGACGAGGAGATAAGCAGCATTTTGTAGGATTGCAATGATTAAAATTTCTTTTTTCGATTCTTTCCATGTTCTTAGAAAAGAACCTTCTCTCCGAAATATAAGGTAAAGTCCTATAAAGACCATCATCCAGAGATTGATAAACCAGATATAAAAAACCGGGTGAAGCATCTGGACCCCTACTTTGTCAACCACGGAGTAGATGGAACTGGCGATGGCAGCGGTGAGAGCTAGGAGGTAAGGGCGGGAGGGGAAACGATCCGATTGGGGAAGGATAGATTTCAGATGAAAATTCTTCAAAGAGATCACAAAAAGGCCCACCATCACAAGGGCAATCCCCCCAATGCCTCTTTTTGATAGGATTTCGCCAATAAAGAGGATAGCCCAGAATTGGGTGAAGAGAGGGGCGGAACGGGAAATGGGGTAAACCAATGAGAGATCACCCCGCCGGTAGGCCTCCACAAGACAGATGAAGTAAATGGTTTCAAAGAAGCCAGAGGTGACGACGAGGCCCCAAAGCTTGTTGGAGGAATGGATGAGTAAAGAAGGGAAAACCCCAAAGCCGATAAAGAAGGGGAGATAGAAAAGGACCCCCCATAGAAAAACCCAGAAAAAAAATTCAAGGGGCCAGTTTCCCCTCTTTGTAAAAAAATTCCATGAGGAGTGAATGAGGGCTGAGATGAGAATCAGGAGGATGCTGAGAGGCGTCAAGGGTTTGTCAATCCTTCTGGGTTTCTAAGAAAATAATGGGTGAATGCCGTGATCACCATGGCGTGGTCAATTTTTCCCTTTAAAATTAATCCTGGAATTTTTACCAATGGGATGAGGACCGCCTCAATGTCTTCAGTCTGGTCGAACATAGGATCTTTGATCCGATTAATATTTCGGGCTAAAAAAGTATGGCAGCGATTATTGAAGAGGGCCGGATTGGGATTAACCGCTCCGATTTCCGACCATTTTTTTGCCTGATAGCCGGTTTCCTCCAATAATTCCCGGACCGCCGCTTTTTTAGGAGTTTCACCGGAATCCACCAGCCCTCCGGGTATTTCAAGGGTTATTTCTCTGGAGCCGTGGCGATATTGCCTGATCATGACTACCTGATGGTCATCCGTGAGGGGAATAACATTGATCCAGTCCCCTGATTCAATGACATAGAAGTCATGTTGTTTCCCTGTCCGGGGTGAAAGGGTCGCATCCGTCCGGATGGAGAAGACACGAAAGGATCGGGAGGGGCCGGATCGAATACATTTCCAGGGTTTAATCATACGATTTCTCCTTTATGAGTCGAAAAAACCTTTAGTTTATCAAAGGACTTTATTCTATTTGGGTCAGTATATTTTGTCAAATTACATTGATTTTTAATTTCATCTTAGGGTATAAGAAGAAAATAATATATGCGATCGCAAATCTCCCACCAACTCCTTATTTATCACTCAGATCCAAAAATTTATGAAGAGTTACTTTCCAACAGGTTGCCACAGCTAAAAATCCGTTCTGCTGTTAAACCTGAAGAGGCATTCGGTTTCGTTGAAAAAGCAGAAATCATATTATCTTGGAAAATACCTGATGACTTATTAATGAGGGCAAAGAACCTTCGTTGGTTCGCCTCATTGGCGGCAGGGAATGAAGACCTGGTCCATAACCCTCATCTTCCGGAGTCCGTGACCTTTACCAAGACAACCATCTACGGGGAGATGATGGCGGAATATGTCTTCGCCCATCTTCTCTATTTTAACCGAAATGTCGCCAAGCATTTAAAGGATCAAAGAGAGAGAGTTTGGGATCGGCTGAAGCCGGGACGTTTAAGAGGTAAGGTGCTGGGGATTTTGGGTCTGGGCTCCGTCGGGAAAGAGATCGCAAAAAGAGGGAAGCAGTTTGGGATGAAGGTCTCGGGGATAAAAAGAGATCCCGGGCCGGTGGAGAATGTGGATCAAGTTTTTAAACCCAATGATTTCAGGAAGATGATCCCACAGGTGGATTACCTCGTCAATGTTCTTCCGCTGACGCCTGAGACATTTCATCTTCTGGGAGAGAGGGAACTCGGATCGATGAAGGAAGGAGCATTTCTCTTCAGTATGGGAAGAGGAAAGACAATCGATGAGAAGGCCCTCGAAAAAATCCTTCAAAAGAAACGGATCCGGGCCGTGCTCGATGTATTTGAAGAGGAACCCCTGCCTTCCGGAAGTGAGCTCTGGAAGATGGAGAATGTGATCATTACTCCCCATGTTTCGGGCA
>DCUS01000151.1:30777-30993 GCA_002327885.1 Syntrophaceae bacterium UBA2208 | reverse complement strand
GAATTTTAGAGATAAGGGTATTTTTGAAAAATGCAGAATCAATCGGAAGAAATGACAAAGCGTTACACACGCCTTAGTGAAGAGCACACAAGGAAGATAGCGGATTTTCTTAATGGATTGTAACCGGTTGAAGTTTTCGATTGAAACAAATCGGAAACAACCGGTAAGAAACGAAAAAAGGTTGAAAATTCTACTCTTTCAAGCGCTTGAGTTTAT
>DCUS01000151.1:0-30567 GCA_002327885.1 Syntrophaceae bacterium UBA2208 | reverse complement strand
TGTTGACAATGATGTAATGGTCGGGTTAATAATTTGAATTAATTAAATCTGCAACCGATAGGAGGAAACAGTGAAGATTGAGTTCATTCAAGCGAGAGATCTGCCGGATGCGTGGTTCCAGTGTGTCTATCATATTTTTGAGAAGGGTTATGAATATGTGATCGATCGCGGAAGTTTTAAAGGCCAAAAAAGGATTGAATATGATTATGTTGTTATTCACATTGCCCATCCTGGTCAGCGACCTCTTATCCCTGATATTCCTCCCGGATGCAATGTTCCCCCCCCCACCTCGATGGAGTATGTCGAGCAATACCTTGAAAAGTTGATCACTTCGAGAAAAGATGTTCATGAATCCTACACTTATGGGGAAGATCTTGAAAAACAGATTAATGAAGTCATCCGGATGTATCAAGAAGAGGGGTTAAATACCAATCAGGCCTATATGGCGGTTGGCGATGCGAGTTCAATCTTACTCGAGGACCCCCAATGCCTTCGTGGCATCGATACGCGGGTTCGTTATGGAAAACTTCATTTTATGCTTTACTTCCGCTCGTGGGACTTGTGGGCTGGATTCCCATCTAATCTTGCCGGCCTCCAATTATTGAAAGAATATATGGCGAAGGAGATTGGGGTAGAGGATGGGGAGATCATCGCTTCGAGCAAAGGGCTCCATATCTACGATTATTGCTGGGATCTGGCGAAGACAAGAACCGGAAGAAAAAATTAATTCCTTTCCTACCCATACAATAATACAAACAGACAATCATATTCTCGGATATCTGTCTTTCTTACAGCATTTACAAACAGAGCAACTCCGGTACTCCGAGCGGGGTCGCCAAGGTGTTTGTTATGGGGAGGCCGATCAATTGTTGAGTCTTCCCAGTTGGAAGAACACAAAAAAAACTGGTTGACCTACAGTGCCCAAACGACGCTGATCCAAGTGAATAGTTGCCGTGATGAACCATTCGCTAACTCTCCAAAGAAAACGGCAGTCGATTCCACTAAAGGCTACGATGAGGTCTTGCCCTTGATCTTGCCGTAAATCACCACGAGGATGATCGCAACGATAACCGAGGCAATAAAACCTGCCCCTTGGCCAGCCTTGTACCAGCCGATGAACTGCCCGATGATACCAGCCAGAAACGACCCAGCGATGCCGAGCAGGATGGTCATGATAAATCCCATATTTTCCTTGCCTGGGACGACCAGCTTGGCGATGAGGCCAATGACAAAACCCAACACAATAGTCCAGATGATTCCCATGTTCTTACCTCCCTGATGTTGAATGTGTAAAGAATACTTTGGCCGATGCAAAGGGTTTTTGAAGTCCTTGACATACAACATAGCTTGAGAATAACCCATGGGTATCCGTTAAGACAGCCGGCATTTTAAAAAAAATTAAAAGAACTCATTTTTTGATAAGTCGATTATACAAGAGAGGGGAGTTATTTCACAAGGGGGGTGACTAAGGGTTGATATTGATCTTTTATAATGTCCTGTCATATATTAAGGTTGTTTGGTATTTTAGTTACGATGATAGGTAGGCTAAATACTCGGATGATGTTGGGAAAGCGTTTTAATTTAGATAGACGGAGCTTCATCATTAACACTTATCGATGGATCGATCTCAAAATCTAAGTGAAACTTCACAACTTCACTCCCGTAACGAGAGGGGATCGATAAATTGAAAGGAGGGACAAAATGCGATGGAGGGATCGTCGACAAAGCGATAACATTGAAGACCGCCGGGGAATATCAATCCCTCGTGGCGCCAAAATTGGGGGTATAAGCGGCCTGGGTCTATTGGCAGTGGTATTGATCGGGATGTTTTTAGGTATCGATCCGACCATTCTATTGCAGGGAGGACCGGAAATACAGACTCCTTCCGTCTCTGTCCAGCGGAGCGGCCGTCCAGGTGCAAATGACGATTTGCGTGACTTTGTCGCTGTGGTGCTGGCCGAGACCGAAGACGTCTGGCACGAGGCGTTTCGGAAGATGGGACGGAAATATCACGCGCCAACATTGGTTCTTTTTTCAGGGGCTGTTGAGTCAGCGTGCGGAATGGCGGGGTCGGCAGTGGGACCGTTTTATTGTCCCTCCGATCACAAGGTCTATCTGGACTTAAGCTTCTTCGAAGACCTGCGGACGCGGTTTGGCGCTTCAGGGGATTTTGCCCAGGCTTACATCATTGCCCATGAAGTAGGCCATCATGTCCAAACCCTTCTGGGTATTTCCAAGAAGGTGAATGAACTCCAGTCGCGGGCCAGCCCTTCCGAAAGAAATAAACTATCCGTGAGGATGGAATTGCAGGCGGACTGCCTCGCAGGCGTTTGGGCCCATCAGGCCAATAAGAGCCGCCAGATCCTTGAGGCGGGAGACATCGAGGAAGGGCTGAACGCTGCCAGTGCAGTTGGGGATGATCGGATCCAAAGGAAGACACAGGGTTATGTGGTCCCCGACGCTTTTACGCATGGGAGTTCGGCTCAACGGGTTCGCTGGTTCAATCTTGGATTCGAGCAGGGTAATCTTCAGGCATGCGATACCTTCAATGCTGATCGATTGTGAAGCCCTTCGGCTTGGGGAATAGTTCTTCTTTTCACGGAGCTATTGTTTAAGATGAAGGAGTCCATTTGAAGTGACGTATTTATGCAGTGCTGTTTAATAGTGGTGCACCCCTTGACAAGGGGTTACCCTCTCCGAAGGGAATCTCGGAGAGTATGGGTTAAAACATAAAAGGAGGTAAATCATGAATTTATTGGAAATGTTGATGGGAAACAGTCAGACGCGACAGGGTTTCGAGGTTTTTTTGAATCGGTTTCAAGAAGGGCCTCCCTCGGAAGGCTATGATGACCGGGAAGTCCTGGACCGTTACGGAGAAGTGGCCCACAAGGTATCTCCCTCGGAATATGAGCAAGCAGCCCGTGATGCCTTCGGTCACTTCTCTCAGACAGATCGAGAAGAATTCGGCCAGTTGCTGGCCGGTCAGGCGCGAAGCAAGAGGCTTGATCTTCCCGGCCTTACTCCGGCTCAGGGCCAGGGGTTTGGAGACGTGGACTGGCTAGCGAACCTTACCAATCAGCTTCATCAGCAACCGGGTCTTCTTCGCGACCTCCTGGGTGGACTCACCGGAGGGAATAGGGGAACGAGCAGTTCCGGAGGCATTTTGGGCAGCCCTCTTGCAAAGGCCGCTTTGGCTGGTATTGCTGCCATGCTTGTGAAAAAAGTGCTGGGCGGAAGATAACCGGTTAACGAAATCAAAGAACGCTCTTGCAATGAGAGTGTCTCGGATATTCCTCTTCGGAAATCTCTGCCCGAAATCCTGGAAAAGGCCTTCTACGAAATGCCTGGGTGGCGACGGATCACTCTGGCGTTGATTAAACCAAAACAAAAGTGTGTAAAAATAACCTCCGGATACCCCTTGCCAATGCAAATCCGGGATTACATTGTATCATCACCAAGGGGCTATCCAAGAGGCGGCGACGGCAGGCAAGAATATTATTCGTTACCATCCAGGTTATGTCAGTTAGCTCTTGGCTCCTTCTGGAACCTGCATACCCAGGGTGGTCATCATTTCTACTGCTTTGTCTTTGATGGTCTTTGCCTTGGATACGGCATCGGCAAGGTTGCCACCGGCAAAGGCCTTTTGAGCGTCATCCCACATCTGGGTGACTTCGGGGAGTCCTGCTTTGACTCCTTCAAACTTAGCATTGTCCAGATCGGCAGGGAGCTTCTTGCTTTGCGATAGAACATCGACCCTGCTCTTGATGGCCTCGACCATCTTGGGAAGACCGCCGCTCATTTCATTCCAGGCTTTGGTCAATTCCTCTTTCTTTGTTGCGGCGACAGCGGCCAGGTCTTTTGCCTTGCCGGGAAGGTCTTTCGCCGCATTGAGGGCAGTTTTGTAATCTTTCTTCGCCAATGCATCTTGGGCAGACTTGAGCGCATCTTCCAGGTCTTTGACCTGATCAGGAACGTACTTTATCGCTTCGCCTTTTGCAGCATTGATTGCGGCTTCCGCCGCTTTGATCGCCTCTTCCGCAGGCTTTTTTTCGCTGGCACAACCAGCAACAAACAATACAAGAACCATTAACACCATAGGTTTCAGCCACTTTTTCATTCTTTTTCCTCCTCCAATCATGGGATTCTAAGTTTTTGCCCCACTTTGATCAAGTTGGGGTCCTTCAAGGTGTCCCGGTTTGCCTCGAAGATTTTTGTGTAGAGAGAACCGTCGCCGTAGTATTTTTCAGCAATCTTCCAGAGTGTATCGCTTTTCTTCACCTCATGCCACTGCGTGGCATCCCAGGCATCCGTTTTTTCTTCTGCCATCTTTCTTCTCCTTTTTCCTCTGATGGAAGGGTATTTTCTTATATTGCAGAATCACCCCCTTCTGGCATACTAACCCCAGTTTATCCTAAAATAACGTTACCGTAAAGGGTTTATTTTCCAATCATTTTTATTCTCCCAAATATTAACCGACCCGCCTTACGGATGACATAAATAGAGACAAATGCAATGAGCGCAAGGCAGAGAATTGGGGCAAGGATGGCGAGCAGAGCCGTGATCATTGATCCGATCAATTCCAAGGTGGAAACCAAAGGATTTCCTATCCCTGCCGTTGAGACTAATGATTTTGTACGGAGCGCCACCGTTGTTCCTTGCACTAACCCCGCCATGCCACCCCCGGCAATAAGAGCCAGGGTCCATTTCAGAAATGGGGATAGATCGGTAACCGTTGAAGCGGTGGCAACTATCCCTGCAATGATTGCAGACGGCGTTGCCACAATATCCAAAACATGATCCAGCCAGGGAATGTAATATCCAAGGGTTTCAACGATCGTAGCCGCGCCGAAGGCAACCGTTGCATAATAGCTCCCAATCCATTCAAACCCCGAGGACAAATGAAGCTGCCCGCTTTGTGACGCGAGATTCATCACAAGCAAAGGGACAAAAACTCTGAACCCACAGGCTGCGCTCAAACTAATGCCGACTGCGATGCTAAGCAGTGTTTCCATATTCATCTCAGTGTTGGCCTCCGGTTAAAGCAGAAAGTCAGCTCTCAAAGCCAGCCAATGGATTTAAGTATTGAATTTTAAACATAATAAAATAAGAACAAAGTAATGTAAAGAAATAAAAGGCGTAAACTTTCTTTAGATTGTTAGATTGTTCATCGCAGTTGATCATGCTTGGCTGAATTGTTCAGTTATTGATTACGAGGAAGAACCCCTTGCAAGGACGAAATGAAAATATTCTTAGGCAATTAATTACACTGAGTGGAAGTATTTGGTTTTTTTTCGGTTTTCTCTTTAAGAAACCCAAATCCTCCACACTTGGGGGAACCCGGTCGTTTTGGGTTTTGAATATATCCCTGGCCGTTACAGCACGGGCAGATTCCCATACCGTATTTCTCAGGTTGTAGAATCTGTTTGCCCGTTTCTCACCCCGGGATGAGATTCTTGTCCTCTTTTTTTCCGTTTCTGAGCGTACATCAAGGCGTCCGCCTTGGATAGGAGGTCATCGATTGAAATGGGGTATTGAGGATCAAACTGAGCAGCCCCCACGCTGATCGATAGCTTATAATCTTGGGAGATTTTGGTATTATAATCTCTTATGTTTTCATGCAGGCGAGTCATCACGATCTCACCTTTCTCATCCGTCGATTCTGATAAAACCACAAATTCATCTCCTCCCATCCGAGCAATAATATCCGACTCACGGAAGGTCTTTTTAAGGAGGTTGGCAAGCCCTATCAATACATGGTCTCCTTCATGATGTCCATAGTGGTCGTTAATCCATTTTAAACCGTCCATGTCGATAAAAAGGAGCAACAACCTCTTCTTTGTTCGAACGGATAGCTTTATATACTGGTCGGCCAAAACGAAGAATCTTCGACGGTTATGCAACCCTGTCAGCTCGTCGATAAGGGAAAGGGCCAGCAACGCTTCCTCCCCTTTACGGTCACGCATCATTTTATCAAATCGGATAATAAACTCGGGAATAGAAAACGGCTTGCTAATGAATTCCCGTGCGCCCGAAGCAATAGCCGTTTCTGCTGAATAGTTATCCGTATATCCTGTCATGATCATGATAGGAAGGCTTTGATCATGTTTTAAAAGCTCTTTTGTCAGGGCAAGCCCATCCATTTCGGGCATCGCGATGTCACTAATAACGGCATCAAATCTGTTTTCCCTAATTTTATCCAGTGCTTCAATTCCATTATTTGCAGTAACGCATTGATGCCCCTTTTGGGACAACATATTCCCAACGAGCTTTCTTATTGATTCCTTATCATCCACGATAAGTATTTTATAGGAGACACCCATTTTTAAACCTCCCATGACCCTGCTTATCAGTCGAGTTTTGTTCAGACCAAAACCTCCCTATTAAGGCGACTTCTCGACAGCGGGCTTCTCCTGTAAAACCGGATTTTCTTCTGCACCTTCATAGATGCCTCTTCCTCGGAACGCCTGACCGCCTCTTTTTTGAGACCCCATGCTTCACTAATTTCCTCCGGCGTCCACGGGTGTATGATCAAACAACAGCAGTTTCTTATCTCAAGCGCCCTGTCCGTCATTTGGATTTTGTCTCTATCGAGGTTTAACGCTTCCCAGAATAAGTTGTGGGGGCATTTGAAATTCGTACAATATAAATCGGAATCCAATGCTTTGCACATCTTTTATTCCTCCTCTCCATAGATCTCTCTTCCAAATAAAGTGGTAAAGGTTTTTTCGAGCAATATACAAATCCATCTTGCCATTTTCTTTCCGATGACCTTTCGGAGGTGGTATTGAAAGCAAATGATATTATTGATGATATAATTTCTCATCATTGAGGAATCGCCCCCAAAAAATAAAAGGCCCGTATCAAAATTGACCACGGATGAAAAAACTTCTTCAAGTACGCCAACCCGGCTATCCCAACAGGACCCATGGCTTTCCACCCCACGATCGCTCATGGGTTGGCTTTATCCGTACTTTTTATCAATAAATCTGATTTATTAAAGGGCAATTTTAATGCCAAAAAAGATTGGATACTTAAACCTATTGATTTTTAAAGATTTGTTTGAAGATTAGAATTAGAAAAAAGGGGAAAGGGTGACCTTTTTTGTCGCAAAGAATAAATATCTATTGAATCATCATCCGCTTGATAGGTCATAAGATTTTAATTCGAAATGCTGGATGATTCAGATTCCCAGCCAAGCATAAAACCTCACATGGGGAAAGTGGCATATTTAACTCTCTGAAACTTAATCGTTTTCGCATCGTTCCACAAAGGCATAAGCGCTGTGATTATGAATCGACTCGAAGTTTTCCGATTCCACCGTAAACCAGGTGATGTTTTTATCCTTTTTTAAACGTTTTGCTATCTCCCTCACCACATCCTCAACAAACATGGGGTTTTCATAGGCCTTTTCTGTCACATATTTCTCATCCGGTCTTTTTAAAATGGAGTAAAGATCGCAGGAAGCGCATTCCTCCACCAACTGGATGATGTCCTCAATCCAAATAAATTTATTAAATCGGAGATTGACGGTGACGAGGGATCTTTGGTTGTGTGCTCCGAACTGGCTGATCTCTTTTGAACAGGGGCATACGGTGGTGATGGGGATAACGATTCCAACATAGAAG
Source organism: Syntrophaceae bacterium UBA2208 (assembly GCA_002327885.1). Lineage (GTDB taxonomy): Bacteria > Desulfobacterota > BSN033 > BSN033 > UBA1163 > UBA1163. The sequence continues at coordinate 22,942 of DCUS01000151.1, read as the reverse complement.
TCTTCTTTTTCATTGCTTGAACCGCAGAATCGACAGATGTACTCCATTAAACTCTTGGATTTAGTCACCGGAGCTTCTTTTTCAATGAAATAAGGAAATTCAACTTCGAGATGAGCGGTCTTCGCTTTTAGCTTACGTTTGACTTCCAATAATATTTTTGAGAGATTTTTGATGGCAATATCTCCTTTGTATTTATTGAGGATCTCCACAAAGCGACTCATGTGAGTTCCCTTGAAGCGGTGGGGAAGGTCTACAAACATGTTTACGCTGGCGACTGTATGCTGGAAGCCCTTGGCTTTATCCAAAACAGTGATGGGGTAGCGGATATTTTTTACTCCAACTTTATTGATCTCAATTTTTCGGTGATCCCTTTGGTTCTGAATATCATTCATGGCTGTCTCCCAAAATAGGTGGCACAGGCTGTTTCAGACTCCCACGCGGTAACTTTTTTAAGAGTCACAGAATGCCCTTTTAATTCATGTTTAACTTTATCAAAGATATATTTTGAAATATTTTCAGAAGAAGGTTCGATTCCAGAAAAAAAAGGAAGGTCATTGAGGTAGGTATGGTCCAAAGACCTCAAGATTTTTGCCACCTTCTGTTTCAATATTCCAAAATCGATGGCCACTCCTTCCTTGCCCAATCGGCTGGATATGACAGAGACTTCCACCTTCCAGTTGTGTCCATGGAGTTCTTCACATTTTCCGTGAAGGTAACGTAATCGATGAGCCCCCGAAAAGTGAGAGATGACGGTAATTTCATACATGTTTTTTTCCTTTCTATCATTAGAAAACGGCACCGAGGCGTTTCCGACGGTGTCTAATCTACCAAAAGTATCCGTATATCCATGACATTGGTTTGCGTCGGACCTGTGATCAGGAGGTCCCCGAGCTTCTGAAAAAAGGGATAAGCATCATTATTATTAAGATGGGCCTTTGGATTCAGCCCCATTGATATGGCTCTTTGAAAAGTGGTGTGATCAGCCACCGCACCCGTGGCATCCGTGGGGCCATCCGTTCCATCCGTTCCTCCGCTGAGGAGGACCACTTTTTCGATCCCGTTGATCTCTAAGGCTCCTGCCAAGGTAAATTCCTGATTTCTCCCACCGAGGCCATCTCCCTTAATCGTTACCGTGGTCTCGCCTCCCGAAAGGAGGCAGGCAGGCTTCGGAATCGGATTTCCACTGGAAATCACTTCTTTTGCAATGGCGGAATGGAATAGAGCAGCTTCTCTTGTTTCTCCGATAATGGAGGAGGAGAGGATAAGGGTGTTGAAACCGAAAGATTTGGCCTCTTTCTCTGCCGCTCGAAGGGCAAGAATGTTTGACCCAATCAGGCTGTTATAAACCTTCTTGAAGACAATTTCTCCGGGTTTGGGTGTCTCTTCCTTTTTTCCTTTTTTCCCCAGGTTGAGATATTTTTGAATCGAAGGGGAAATTTCATTGAGTAAATCATATTTTTTTAAGATTTCCCAGGCTTCTTCAAAAGTCGAGGGATCGGGAACAGTGGGTCCGGATCCAATGACATCCAACCGATCTCCTACGACATCAGATAGGATGAACCCGATCACGGTGGAGGGATAAGCCCACTTGGCAAGCCATCCTCCTTTCATCTGGGAGATGTGTTTTCGGATCGTATTTATTTCCTTGATATCGGCTCCGCAATCGAGGAGGAGCTGAGTCGCCTCCTGTTTTTCCTTAAGGTCGATGCCCTCGGCTGGAAATGGAAGCAGAGCTGACCCCCCCCCGGAGAGAAGAAAGATGATCAAATCCTTTGGCCCCGTCTCTTTCAGCAGGGTCTGAATCTTTTTTGCTCCCGCATAGCCATTCTGATCCGGGATGGGATGCCCGGCTTCAATGATTTCAGTCTTTTTGAGAGGGAGGCGATGACTGTATTTGGTGATGATGATTCCTTTTGTGATTCGTTCCCCAAGGATTTCTTCAGCGGCTTGAGCCATTAAATTAGAAGCCTTTCCAGCGCCGGCAAGATAAATATTATCAAAGGCCTTCAAATCAAAAATATTTTCGGAATTTTCATCTATTCTGACCGATAAATAATCTTTACCGATCCGAATTCTATCTTTTAAAATTTTTGAAGGGTCGACAGCCGTGATTGCTTTTAAAAAGATGTCTCTGGCTATCCTCCTCATCTCATCCAAGGAAAAGGTCCCTACCATTCGATCCTCCGGGTTAACTATGTGAAATTTATAACTCTAATGTTCCTTTTTAGTCAACCTCCAATTTTTCATCTTAGATGCAGAGGGGAGCTCGTGATAGAGCTTTGAATATTCTTAAAAAGTCAGAGTTGATCCCTCCGGAAACACTCAGCGCTGTCCAATGGATTGCCTCCCATCATTTTACACTTTGACGGCTTTTTGTTATATATATGAATATACTTTTTATGAGGATACGGTGAAGTCAATGGAGCTTCCTTTTCGGTACATCCTGACCGTCTCAGAACTCACCCAAGAGATCAAAGATATTTTTGAAGAGAAGTTTCCTGACGTCTGGGTTGAAGGGGAGGTTTCAAACCTTCGGATTCCTCCCTCGGGGCACATTTATTTCACCCTGAAAGATGATTTCTGTCAGATTCGGGCAGTCCTCTTTAAAATGCAGGCCCGAGCCCTTCGTTTTTTCCCAAAAGATGGACTTCAAATCATATGCCGGGGCAGGGTAGGTCTTTATGAAAAACGGGGAGATTACCAGTTGATTTTAGAAACAGTAGAGCCTAAAGGCATCGGAGCTCTTCAACTGGCATTCCTCCAACTTAAAGAGAGGCTTGAGAAGGAGGGGCTTTTTGATCCGGCTCATAAAAAATCTATCCCGATGATCCCGCAAAAAATCGGGATCATTACATCTCCCACCGGGGCGGTGATTCAAGATATGCTCCGTATCCTTGAACGGCGATTTGAAAATCTTCACCTCCTTCTCTACCCGGTTCGGGTTCAAGGAGAAGAGGCTTCGTCCGAAATTGCCGAAGGAATAAAATATCTCAATCAATTAACGGATGTTGATGTCATCATCATTGGTCGAGGAGGAGGGTCACTGGAGGACTTATGGGCTTTCAACGAAGAGGGGGTGGCCAGGGCAATTTATCATTCTAAAATCCCCGTCATCTCTGCCGTAGGACATGAGACCGATTACACGATCGCAGATTTCGTTGCCGATCTGAGGGCCCCCACTCCTTCCGCCGCCGCTGAATTGGTGGTCAGGGATAAAAGGGAAGTGGAAAATATTCTTGGTTATTTGAGAGGCCGTTTGGAAAATCAGATCATCCAGATGTTACAAGGATATCGAACAGATTTATCCTATATCAGAAAAACGTTCAAAGAGCCCGGGAAGAAGATTGAACAATATTTTCTGAGGGTGGATGACCTCGTTAACCGGTTTCGACTTTTAACCTCATGGATTTTTAAAAAAGGGCAAGAAAAGGGCTTACGTCTTAACGAAAGCTTACTCCTTCGAAATCCCATGCAAAAGGTGAAGAATATAAGATTATTTATTAGAGAAGCCAATAGACGCCTGGAACAGAATATCCGGTATTCCGTCGAGATCCAAAGGCGGAGAGTCGAAGGACAATTAGGGAAATTGAACTCCTTGAGCCCGCTTTCCATCCTTCAAAGGGGATACAGCATTACGTGGAAGCTTCCCTCAACACAGGTTTTAAGGGATGCGTCAGATGTGAAAGAGGATGACAGAGTGGAAGTGAAACTTTTTAGGGGAACGTTGACCTGTCGGGTTGAAAAAACGGAAAGACCTTGACGATGGATGGTATAACAATATAAAATTAAAGATTAAATATAATTTTATTGGCGGATGGGAGTGATGATGGCAAAGGAAAAGTTTGAAGACGCGCTCAATAAGCTTGAAAAAATTGTTTCAAAATTGGAGGATGGGGATATTCCTTTAGAAGAATCTCTGAAGCTTTTTGAAGAAGGAATTCGACTTTCACACTTTTGTAACCAAAAATTGGACGAAGCGGAGAAGAAAGTAGAGATTCTTCTGAAAGGTAAAGATAAAATGCTGAAGCCACATCCCTTTGATCCTTTGACAAGCTCAGGACAGGCCTCTAAGGGAAAATCAGGAGAGGAAGAGGAAGAGGAAGAATAAGTATCGATGGATATTAAACGGTATTTCGAAGAGAAAAAAGAGATTGTGGAATCCGGTCTGGAGAAATATTTTCCAAGACGACCCGAATCCATGGGGCCGGGGGCATTTCCAACTACTCTTTACAAGGCAATTTGGCATAGCCTCTTTGCCGGAGGCAAACGGATTCGTCCCATTTTATCGATGGCTGCTTATGAAGCCGTCGGGGGAAAGGGGGATGGAATCCTCCCTTTTGCCTGCGCCTTAGAAATGATCCACACTTACTCGCTCATCCACGATGATCTCCCTGCGATGGACGATGATGATTACCGGAGGGGAAAACCCACCTGCCACAAGGTATTCGGAGAAGCGGCCGGAATTCTCGCTGGGGATGCCCTTCTGACAGAGGCTTTTCGATTGATCACAAACCAGACGATCCGGGAAATTTCCAATCATAATGCAGAATTGATTCTCAATGTGATTCATGAAGTCGCCCAAGCAGCAGGAATACTGGGAATGGTCGGGGGGCAGATGTTAGATATTGAATCGGAAGGGAAAGAGGTCGATTTTCCGACACTGCAATATATTCATAGCCGAAAAACCGGTGCATTGATTTTAGTTTCGGTTCGAGTGGGAGCCAGGCTTGGAGGAGCAAACAAGGAGGCACTGGAAGCTTTGACACGTTACGGGGAAGGGGTTGGTCTTGTTTTTCAGATCGCTGATGATATTTTAAATGTCGAAGGAGAAGCCGCCCAACTCGGTAAAAAAACAGGAAGCGACCTTTTTAGAAGAAAAGCTACTTTTCCTTCTCTCTTAGGGATGGAAGATTCAAGGAGGAGGGCCGAGGAATTAGTTGAAATGTCAGTGAATGCCATTCGCTCACTGGGACCGGAAGCAGAGCCGCTCCGGGAAATCGCCCGGTTTGCTCTGTCACGAAAATATTGAACAGGGATGATCCTGCGTGGGTTTCATTTCGGATGATAGGCCGGGCTCAGCAATGATCAATTTGCTCAGAATGATGAATCGGAATTCATTTTTAAACAACAGGGCTGATCGATGATGAAAATATTAGATCGGATACAGGCCTCTCATGATGTGAAGAGGTTAGACATTGAGGAACTGGGAACGCTCTGCCATGAAATCAGAGAGGAGATCCTTTCCACGGTTTCAAAGAATGGGGGGCATCTCGCTTCGAATCTGGGGGTGGTAGAGTTGACCACGGTTCTTCACTATATTTTTGATTTCCCGATGGACAAACTGATATGGGATGTGGGCCATCAAAGCTATGCCCATAAGCTTTTGACAGGGAGGAAGAATCGCTTCCATACCCTGAGACAATATGGAGGCATCAGCGGGTTTCCAAAAAGAGATGAGAGCCCCTACGATACCTTTGATTCCGGCCATAGCGGTACCTCCATCTCTTCCGCACTTGGAATGGCAGCCGCCCGAAGGTTGAAAGGGGAAAGGGGAAAAATCATCGCTGTGATCGGAGATGGATCCATGACGTCAGGTCTCGCTTTTGAAGGGATGAATCAGGCAGGCCACATTGATCAAGATCTCATCGTTATTTTGAACGACAATGAGATGTCCATTTCACCCAATGTCGGAGCCCTCTCCTCTTATCTTAACCGATTGATGACCGGTCAATTTGTCAACCGTTTTCGTGATGACATGAAGGCCTTCCTGGAAACCCTCCCCGGGATTGGAAAATCGGTCCTCCGTTTTGCTAAGCAGGCCGAGGAGTCTCTTAAGGGCCTCTTGATGCCCGGACTCCTGTTTGAAGAATTGGGTATGAAATATATCGGGCCCATCGATGGACATCGTTTGGATTACTTGATCGAGACCTTTCAAAATGTGAGGAAATTAAGGGGGCCGATTCTCGTTCATGTGATCACCAAAAAGGGGAAGGGATATCCCCCTGCGGAAAGGAATCCTGCTCGTTTTCATGGGGTCCCCCCCTTTGACATCCAAACAGGGGAACCGGAAAACAATTCCGAAGAGGCCCCCCCTACTTTTACGGAAGTCTTTGGGGAAACACTCTGCCAATTAGCGAAGGGGAAGAAACAGTTGGTCGCCATCACTGCAGCCATGCAGAGCGGAACAGGGCTGGAGAAATTCGCCAGGCAGTTCCCGGACCGATTTTATGACATTGGCATCGCCGAACAACATGCGGTGACCTTTGCGGCAGGTCTTGCCCTTGAAGGATTTAAACCTGTGGTGGCCATTTATTCCACTTTTTTGCAGAGAGCTTATGATCAGGTTCTTCAGGACGTCTGTTTACAAAATCTTCCGGTTGTCTTTGCATTGGATCGAGGCGGAATCGTCGGAGAGGATGGACCAACCCATCATGGACTGTTTGATTTTTCTTATCTCCGTCATATCCCAAACCTGATCGTGATGGTGCCTAAAGACGAAAATGAATTTCGAAATATGATTAAGACGGCGGTCGAATGCCCCTTGCCCGTCGCATTCCGATACCCCAGGGGGAGAGGGAGAGGAGGGGAAAGGGAAGAGTCCTTGCAATCGATCGATATCGGAAAAGGGGAAGTCCTGAGAGAGGGGCAAGATATTCTCATCATCGCCATTGGTTCCACGGTTTATCCTTCCCTCCGTGCAGCAGAAAAATTAGCAGAGGCTGGAATCCAAGCCACAGTGATCAATAGTCGATTTCTAAAACCTTTGGATGGAAACCTCTTGGCCGAATGGGCAGAAAAGACCGGGAAGGTCATGACGGTTGAGGAAAATGTTCTTCAGGGAGGATTTGGAAGCGCCATCCTCGAACTTTTTCAAGAGAGAGGCCTGTTTTCCTTCCCGTTCAAACGATTAGGGGTTCCTGATCTCTTTGTAGAACATGGGTCTCAAGCTCTCCTCAGAGAAAAATATGGAATTGATGAGAAAGGGATTTTTAAAAAGGCCAAGGAGATGTTTGAGGGAGGCGGGACAGAGTTTATTCATGCGATCACATCAGAGATCACCGAAAGCAGGGTCTTCCCAACCCAAAATAAAATTAAGCGATCCGTGGACCTTAAAAAGGGATAGAACGGTTGATCGAGTTGAACCTGGTCACATGTTGAGAAAGGAACGTTTGGACAAACTGTTAGTCGAGAAAGGTATGGTCCGGACCCGTGAAAGAGCAAGGGCATTGATCATGGCAGGAAAAGTGGCTGTGGAAGGGGAAGTGATTGATAAACCCGGGTTCCAGATTAAGAGAGAAGCCCACCTGCAACTTCGAGGAGAAGAATCCCCATACGTAAGTCGGGGAGGTGAAAAATTGGAAGGAGCCCTGAATTCATTTGGGATCGATCCCAACGGGATGGTCGTGATGGATGTCGGAGCCTCCACGGGAGGGTTTACGGACTGTGTCTTACAAAGAGGGGCGCAAAAGGTTTATGCGGTGGATGTCGGGTACGGACAACTGGCCTGGAAACTTCAAAAAGATCCAAGAGTCGTCAACCTGGAGAGGAGGAACATCCGTTACCTCCGAAGGGAGGAGGTCCAGGAGGACCCGGATTTGATCCTCATCGATACCTCCTTCATCTCCATCGAAAAGTTTCTTCCATCACTTTTGAGGTTTCTTAAAGAAGGAGGGGCCATTCTCAGTTTGATCAAACCCCAATTTGAAGTGGGAAAGGGGGAGGTGGGTAAAGGCGGCGTGGTGAGGAATGGAACATTGCATCGAAAAGTGATTGACCGGATCTCAAAATTCAGCGAGGAGGCAGGGCTAAGAGTACTGGGGGTGATAGAGTCTCCATTGTTTGGCCCCAAAGGGAACAAAGAGTTTTTCATCCACTTAAAGAAAGAAGGAAAGAGTTGAAAAATTGAGAATGGGGCAATGAGGGGGGATTGACAATTCCTCCGCTGGCAATTTTAAAGTTGGACCTTGCATCATGGGCAAACCTAAGGAACCCCAACCCGTCAAACTTTTTATGAGTCTGATTGCCTTAGAGCCTGGTGTTTTCCAGCAAGGGGTGAAAGACCTCTGTTCAACCCTCGGGGAAACCGATACGATCAGCCAGAGGTTCCCTTTCGATTTTACGGATTATTACACGCAGGAGATGGGAAAACCTCTTTTTCGGCATTTCGTCACTTTCGAACGGCTGATTTCCATCGTTGCCCTCCCTGATATTAAACAGGCGACAAATCGTTTAGAGGAGAAGTATGCAACTCCCGATGGAAATCGTCGTATCAATATCGATCCTGGATATATTTGTTTAGAGCATGTGATTCTCGCGACGACGAAAGGGTATGCTCATCGGCCCTATCTCAGGGATGGCATTTATGCTGATTTGACGTTGATCTATCGAAACAAATCCTTTCAGTTACTGGAATGGACCTATCCCGATTATCGCCAGGAGGAGGTCATCGCACTTTTCAACCAATTCAGAAAAAAATATAAAGAGAATTTAAGAGAGGGGTCCACTCATCCATGTTGAAGTCAATGACCGGTTTTGGAAGAGCAGAGGGGGAGTCCACCCTGGGGAAAGTGGTCGTGGAGTCTCGTTCCGTCAACCATCGATACAGCGATATTAGCATTAAACTTCCCAAACGTTTAAACTTTTTCGAAAACCGAATCAAAGAGATCATCCGCTCTCAAATTTCAAGAGGAAGAATTGATGTCTCATTGAGATTGGAAAACTCCGGTGAGGAAAAGGTGAAACTCAGTGTGGACCTCGATTTGGCAAAACAGTATTATCAAGTTCTTCAGGACTTGAGAGAAAAGCTTCAACTAAAAGACCAGATCACCCTGGCTTTGCTGGCCGGGGCCAAGGACTTGATCACGGCAAAGGAAGAAACGGGAGACATCGAGCCCTTCTGGAAGGAAATCCTTCCGATCTTGACTCAATCTTTAAAAAACATGGATGACATGAAACGGTTGGAGGGAGAAACCCTGGCCAAGGACATCCAGCAACGCTTAGGCCCAATTGCTCAGCAATTGCAAACCATCAAGCAGCAATTTCCATCCCGCCTCAAAACCACTCTTCAGCGAATTCAGGAGAGAGTCCGATCCCTTCTGCAAGGGATGGAACTCGACCCTTTACGTTTCCAGCAAGAGGTCGCTCTCCTCGCAGAAAGGACGGACATTACGGAAGAGATTGTTCGAGCCGAAAGTCACCTGGCTCAATTTCGTTCTTTCTTGGAGGGGAAGGAGCCGGTTGGACGAAAGATGGATTTTTTACTTCAGGAAATTCATCGGGAGGTGAACACGGTCAGCGCCAAGGTCAACGATGCAGAAATCTCTCAGAGAATCGTAGAGATAAAGTCCGGGTTGGAAAAAATCCGGGAACAGGTGCAAAATATCGAATGAGTATGATATACGGAAATGGTTTTGGGTTCGAACGGGAGGTCAAAGAAAAAGGAATCGGATTAATATTTATCCTCTCCGCGCCCTCCGGAACAGGTAAAACCACTCTGGTAAAAGGGATGATGGAACAGGTGCCAGGCCTTCGATTCTCTGTTTCCTTTACCACGCGTTTACCCCGGCCCAATGAAAAAGAGGGAGTGGATTACTATTTTGTTTCCCATTCCGTCTTTCAGAAGATGTTAGAAAGAAATGAATTTTTAGAGTGGGCGGAAGTGCTGGGAAACCTTTATGGAACGCCTCGTCCCGATTTGAAAAAGTTAAAGTCAGAAGAGGTGGACCTCATCCTGGATATTGACACCCAAGGGGCAAAGAAGGTATTGAGAGAAGTGGATCACCCCATATTGATTTACCTTCTCCCTCCTTCTTTAAAAGTGCTTCGGGACCGTTTAATGAAAAGAGGCCTTGATTCTCTCGAGAGAATTAAATTCCGCCTGTCAAAGGCCAGGCAGGACATGGAGGAGGCATTGGGATATCATTATGTGATCGTTAACGAACGGGTGGATGAGTCGATTGAAAAATTAAAATCGGTTATCATTGCAGAAAGGTGCCGGAGAAACAAGGTTTCGATCATAGAGGAAAATAAGAAAAAATGGGAGGAACGTAATGGCTAGAATAACCGTAGAAGATTGCCTGAAAAAGGTGGAGAGCCGGTTTCAATTGGTGATGTTAGCAGCACGAAGAGCGAAAATGATCATGAAAGGGGCCAAACCCTTAGTCGATGCGGACAACCGCCCCATTGTGACGGCCCTTCGAGAGGTGGCAGTGGGAAAGGTAAAGGTTAATCATCCTGGAGACAAGGAAAAAGGGAGCCAACCTTCCGATAATGACCAATGAAAAGGGATCTCGAGGGCATGACGGGGACAGGGGACACTCAGGGGATCGGCTTGATCGCGGACCCTATTTACCATTATATTGTGATGACCGATCGTATCCAAGGAGAAAAAACAGAAAGGGATGTGATCGATACTCCCTGGGTTCAACGGCTTCGACGGATCTATCAATTGCAGAGCGCACGTTGGGTATTTCCGACAGCCGAGCACACCCGTTTCCAGCACTCCCTCGGAACCCTGAATGTCGCAGGGACCTTCTCGGAACAGATTTATCCCTCTCTCTCCAGGGTTTTTAAAACAGAGCTCCCTTCTTTTTCCTACATCGAAGAATTGCTTCGCCTGGCCGGACTCCTTCATGATATTGGTCATGGTCCCTTCTGCCATTTCTTTGACGAACAATATCTCTCCCGTTTTCACACCAATCATGAGGAAATCGGTCAGCATATCATCCGTGAGAAAATCTCTCCCTTGCTCAGGGGAATTCGGCGAAGCCCGCATGGTCCCTATCAACGGTCGGAAGTCCTTGACCCTGAGCAGGTGGCTTTTCTCATTAAGCGGCCCAGGGGAAAAGAAGGCCGAAAACATCCAAGATGGTTGACTCTCCTCCAGCAACTCTTTCGGGGGATTTTCACCTTCGATAATATCGATTACGTGTTACGTGATGCTTATATGACCGGGGTATCCATCGGTCCGGTGGATTGGAGACGATTGCTTTACTATACCTCTTTCAGCAGGGAGGGTTTGATTCTGGATAAAAGAGGAATGGATGCATTGGCAATGTTTCTCAATGCTCGTCTCTATCTTTATTCCAATGTCTATTATCACCGCACAACCCGGTCCATCGATCTTCAGTTGCAGGAGATATTTAAAGAAACGATGGAAATTCTCTGTCCCTTTCATCCCTTAGAGGAAATCGATCGATACCTCCCTCTCACGGACTGGTTTGTGATGGAAAAGGTATTGGAATGGACGAGGTCTTTATCCCCCCGGGAGAGGCGATTGGGGGAGAAATGGGCAGAAGTTCTCTCGAGGAACTTGAAATGGAGTAGTGCCTTTGAGGAGAAACTCACTCTCAGAGAGATGGAAATGGGGCGTCCGATTTTTTTGAGACCCGAAGAGTTGAAGCAAAAAATAAGGATGTTTTTGCCGAAACGTCTGAAAGATTTGGAATTTCATGTGGATATGGCCCACCATGATCCAAGGCCTCTCAACCCGTGGCATGAATCAGAGGGAGGAACCCTTCTTATCTTCGACCCTGGCTCCAGACGAGTATCGAGAGAGCCCCTTCGAAGATTATTCCAATACATTCCAGCGAAAGTGGCGATTTGTCGCGTTTATGCTCTGACGCACCGATTTGATCAGGAACTGGGACGTGCCGCTCGGCGCGCCATGGCTTTCGAAGGATCCTCAGAAAGCTTTGAGACGAATATTTAAAAAAGCCTCAACGATCAAATGGTTTTTCTATTGATGTTTTATCTCAGAACGGGAAAGAAGGCAAAAGATGGATTGGAAGATTTTTCTCACCACAATGGGAACCATTTTTCTTGCTGAATTAGGAGACAAAACCCAATTGGCCGCTATCCTCATGACCTCCAAGACCGGCCGACCTTTATCTGTTTTTGTCGGAGCCATCACCGCGCTCTCCTTGGTGACCTTGATTGGGGTGGTCTTCGGGGAGGGATTAATTTCTGTGATCCCTCAAAATGTTCTCAAAAAAGGAGCCGCCTTTGTTTTTATTTTAATTGGACTGTGGATGTTTATGGGCAAATAATCCTTTTTGACTTAGCGCGTAACCCCTCCGTTAAGGGGTATGAATCCAGCGGACCCGACAAGAAATGTCATCGAAAATCTTATCAAGTCGATCAGACCCGACCACGGGCGGATTTTGTAGTATTTTTATAGGGTAGGGTCACGATCACGATCATCAGTGATTCTTTGTTCTTTCCAAGGGAGGTGGTGGGTTCGAGGGACAAGTCAAGTCTGCCACTATAAGATTTTTTCAGACATCCCTGTCGGATCATGGTCCCTTCGAACAAAGACTGAGGGATTCCCTCAGCGCGAAATCTTGTCTTAGGAGAAGGGCCATGTTAATATAAACTTGAAGATCCTCCGCCATCCGGGAACGGAATTCTGAATGGGGCGCTTCAATCATCATCGGGAAGAAGAGAGAAAGGAATAGCTGTCGTGGGAAAGAATGGTTATCAGAAACAAGCAATGGGGATTTATCAGTTTATCAGTGAACACCTTTACTTCAATCGTCCAGACATGGAGATCAAGGGAGAGCATTTTAATTCAACGATCCTGATGAGCCTTCTGACTGCATTAAAGAAGGGGAAAGAATTGATTATCGGAGAACCGGGGTTGGGGAAAACGACCTCTGCGGAATATGTCTGTTCCCTCATCTATCAGTTTCCCCTGGGGGTGATTTGGGGCAGTGAAGTTTCGGGGCATCCCGAGCAAACAGAGGAAAAAATTATCGGCAGACCGGATTTGGGAAAATTGAATCGAGGCGAGGAGGATGTGGTGTGGACCAATTTTTCCCAAATCCCGGTTAAAATAGTGGATGAGATCAACCGTCTTCCTGAAACGAAACAGAGCATGATTTTAGATGGCGTGGATCGGGGGAATTGGGAATACCTCAATGAAATAATCATCAACGATGAATACTGCCTTTTCGCCACCGCCAATTATCAAGATGGAGGGACCAACACCATCATCGCTCCTTTGGTGGACCGATTCGATGTCATGGTAGAATCCAAATATCCAGGGGCCAACCTCTCTTTTCTCATCGGAAAGGACAAACGAAAGGATCACGTCCTGAGACATCCCAAATATGAAAAGGACCTTCATCACGTCTTGAAATCCAAAATTGCTTATGAGAAAAAGATTTCTAAAATGGAAGAAATTTGCAATGGCTTTGGGGAATACCTTTATGAGGCATTGGGCGTCAAATCCTTCCAGAGACCGGATCGTGATCAAATCCGTGGAGAGATGGAAAGTTTGGAATTGGACCTCGATGCCAGCGCCTTTACTCGAATGCTCCTCGCTGAATTGTCTTTCTGCGAACGGTACGGACAGAAACGGATCGTTGAAAATTGTGAAGAGGGATGTCATTATACAGGATATCTCTGCCATCAAATTAAAAATTGCGCTTCCAATCGACTGCCCTCCTCCATCAGGCAATATGCTCAGGGATTGGCCTGGCTATTAGAAGATTCAACCGTCGATATCGAACATATTCAGGCGGTGATCCCCATGACATTGGCCCACCGGGTCCAATGGAAAGATGAGATTCTTTCCCAGAAAGAAAGGTCGAAACGGGATGATCCCTTCCCCATCTTTCTTGCGAAGGAGGCAGCGAAAACGGTCTCTCAAAGATATCGAGAGCAGAGCGAGCATTTAAAAGATGCTTTGGCTGCCGGATCGAAGATTTTTCAGGGGGGGGCTCTGGAGCCCTTAGAGGGAGATCATCCTCTCTATGTGGAGATTAAAAAAGATATCGATTTCCGGAAGAGGGATTAGAACGCCATTCCCTTTTGATTTCTTAAGAATTAGAATATGCGATGAAGGTCACCTCCCAAAGAAAAAAACCTATTCTCTGCTTCTGCAAGGATAGCGACACCGTCAAGAATCCCTTCGAAGAATTTAAATCTTTTACCGTAGCGACCCATGAACTTCCATTAGATCAGATTGTCCAATCCACGGAGGCCGTCATGGATCGAATACGGTGGGGGTATGAGAAACTTTTGGAAGAAGAGGCGAAGGAGCTCGTCTGGATGGTCCAATACAATACCATCATCAAGGCCTACGAGGTGGCTGAAAAATATGTCAAAGGGGTGGATTATACAGCAGAGGATATCGAAGACTTTTGTTTTGCTTTAGAGAACACGCAAAAAATTCCCTATCTCATCCCGGGACCGGCCGGAGTGTACATTTCTGCATTATGTAACTATGCGAAGGAAGAAGAGATCGTCCTCAAACTTTCAGAATTGAAGACGGAAATCAATCTCATCGGGTTTCGGCTTCCCAAAGGAAAAAGATTGATGATTGATGGAGATACCGGTGATTTCACCGGGATCGGCCTTGAGGGAGGGGATTTAGCTGTTGAGGGAAACGCAAAAAACTGGACGGGGGCGGGGATGAGAGGCGGAAAGATATCCGTCAAGAAGAACATCGGTCTCCATACAGGAGAATGGATGATGGGGGGAGAAATTTATGTGGGAGGAAGGGTAAGGGGATTGGGGAATATCGTGGAAGGGAAGGTTTACGAGAGAGACAAATTGGTTTATCCGGGGAAAACGAAGTACCCCAATCTCTATTATTAATAACGAAAAATAGATTCGGCTTGGCATCGGAAAGTAAAGATGGAAGAGCAAAATTACCAATCGATTGTGGAAAAGGTTTGGCCTATATTAAAGAAAAAGCATCTCTACCCTCAGATCCCGATGCCCAGAGTAAGAGAAGGTATTTCCCCCGAGCAGGATGAGGCGGAAGAAAATGAAGGCGTCGGCTTGGAAATGAAAGAAAAACAGATGACCATCAATGGGTCTTTCGTTTCGCAGATGAAGGACAAGATGTCGGGGCAACAGGTCATCGAAGCCCTTCTCGATCACGGAATCACCCATTACACCTTTTGCCCATGGGACTTCCATACTCATCTCATGCTTTATGCAGAGGCCAAGAAAGTGGCAGGGGACAAAGAATTGGCCAAACAGGTGGCCAATTATTTTATCGATATCATTGCGGACACACATTGTGTGAAGAAGCGCTTTACCGAGATTCCAGAACTGCATCGAAATTTGACAAAGGGGACCATCGAAGAAGTGATCGCTTTCCTTTATCAAAAGATTTGGGGAGTCGATCTGGGAATATCCCCTTCCAAAATGACCATGAAAGGGCATGGGGAGGTTGTCCGACGGCTGGCGCGAATTCCCTATCTGGATCGTTCTCGATGGGGAGAAAGTATTAAAAAGTTTGCCCGCTCTCTGAAGCCTCTTCTTATTGCGGAACAGAAAGAACAAGGGGCCGAGGGGGGAAAGGGGGACCGTCATCCCCAAGGGGAACACGATTTGAACCACTATTCCAATGAAGAGATCGACCAGGGCTTGAGAGATTATGCAAAGCAGACCATGGCTCTCTCTGAATTTAAAGACGTTGTGGAGGACTTTTCCGAGGAATTAAAAAGGACGGGTTATGGAATGGAAGGGGGGATGGGAAGAGGGAAAGGAAATCCCATCGATGCGGATATTCTTTTCTACATGAAGTTGGCAGAAAATTATTCGATCCCCCTGAAGAAACTCCCGCTGGATGAGAAAGGATCTCTCCACCCTCATTCTCATTCTCCTTGGGAGATCGGGTCACCCTATCAAGATGTAGACATTTGGACCAGTTTCGGAAAGATCATGCCGGGCATTACGCAGGTTTGGACTAAAAAGGAAGGAAAAGGGAGGGGGAAAGCGGAGAGTTCTCCGGATTGCTTGATTGCCATCGATTCTTCAGGAAGCATGATCAATCCTCGAAAGAGTCTCTCCTATGCCGTCCTCGGAGCAGCCTGTGCCACCAATGCCTATCTACAAAATAATTCAAGGGTGGCGGTCTATAATTTCAGCGATGCCCCGATGGGGGGAAAGGACGTCTTGGATTATACCGATCGGCGAGAGGACATCTACCGTGTCCTCTGTAAATATTTTGGCGGCGGGACGGCGCTGGATTTGGAGGATTTAATGCCATTGATCCGGGGGAAGAAAAACTTAGATTTTTTCATTATTACCGACATGAAAATTACAAACCTGGAAACTTTGATCGGATTTTTTGGGCAGATCCAAAATCGAGTCACGGCGGTTCATATCGGAGACAATCCTTATGCCGCACGATTTCAAAAAGCCGTTGAGAAGAAGAAAAACATCAGCATCTATACGGTCAAACGAAAAGAAGATATTCCCTCTATTGTTCTCGGGAGGATCAGGGATTATTTTAATCCCACCCGTATAAAAAATTATTGACTCTTGTTCTTTAAATCCTGTAATTGATNNGGAGAAAAGGAAGGGAGACATCCCTTCCTACTGGTTAAGGGAGATGTGAAATGAATTTGGAAATCTTGGAAGCCAGATATACGCATCAAGAAATTATTCGCAAATATAATTGGATTGCCCCGATCTATGATTTATTTGGAATCTTGATGGAATCCAGAGCCCGTCAACGAGCCTTAGAGATCGCTGCGATTCAGAATGGAGAGAAAGTTTTAGAGGTCGCCCTTGGGACTGGGCTTAATTTTGTGGAGATACTAAAGAGAAATCATAATGGGTGGGTGGATGGAATCGATGTTTCCATGAAAATGGTAGAGAAGGCAAAGAAAAGAATTTCTAAAACGGGACAGAATAATTATACCCTTCATCTCTGCGATTGCCGCCACCTTCCATTCGAAGATGAAACATTCGATGTGATCATGAACCAGTATCTCCTGGACATCTTGCCGGTCGATGATTTTATTCCGATCCTTTTGGAATTCAAAAGAGTTCTAAAAGATGGGGGGAGGATGGTATTAGTCAACATGACCAAAGGGGAAAGATGGTTAAATCAAATTTATGAAGGAATTTATAGACTAAAACCCCCCCTTTTAGTCGGATGTCGGGGTGTGATGTCCCAACCTTTTCTCGAGAAAATTGGATTTAGAGAATTTCAAAGGGAATTTGTATCACAACTTGGATTTCCGTCCGAGATAGTCAGGGGAATAAAGAGAAACGGATTTGAAGAAAAATGTGAAAACCCCTTGGAATGATTATGATTTATCGTGATTAAAGATTAGGCATTTTGCTAAAAAAATATAGAATAGGCCATTTTTAGATTAAAAAGTTGAAGTTTTCAACAGGCTATTCACAAAAAATGTGGGAAGATTAAATAGCATGTTAATTTTATTATGAAATATAAAAGGGATCAGTTAGAGGAGGGACATAACTGATCCCTTCCAGTACATCAAACGGGGGTGAAACAAGGGGGTGATATGGTTTGATGTACCGGTTTAGTTATTTATAATATATTATAAACAGAAAATCAAACCATAGAGAATAGTTGGCATAAGATTTGCTCAATCTGATGAGGGTTGAGTGATGAAAAGAATTTTAATTATTATCTTGTTTTTCTTATTTATTTTTATTTATGAAATCTCATTTGCCGAGATTTTTAAATGGGTGGATGAAAAAGGAGTCCTCCATTATACGGATGATGCCCTGCAAGTCCCCGAGAAATATCGGCCCAAAGCTAAGAAAATCGAACTCCCGGAGGGGGTAGAAGAAAAAAAAGACGAGGGAGAATCAACACCCAAAGAAAAAGAGGAGATTGATAAGGATCGTTTAGGAAGAGGAGAGGACTATTGGAAAGGCAGAGTGGAAGAGTGGAGAAAAAAGTTAAACGATTACCAAGAAAGACTGGAAACTCTGAAGACTCAATATAATGAATTGACAATAAAAATTAATGATTCAAAGAGTACAGCCGAAAGAGGAACCCTTCCAGGAGAAAGAGATCAGATTAAAATGGAAATAGACCAATATAAAATTAAAATCCAAGAAGCCAACAACATGATAGATAAAAAGATACCGGAAGAAGCTGAACTTTATAGGGCAAAGTCCGAATGGTTAAAGTGATGAAAATATTTCATATGGTTGACAAAAAGTACCCATCAAAAAAATCAATCTTTAAATTGATAACTCCCCATTTTTTAAAGAGATATTCTCTTTAACCCGTATCATCCCGAAAACTCCATTCTTGAGGCTGATGATACAGGCAGGCATACCGATCCCTTAGACGGACCAAATTTTCTAACTAATTTGTAACATAGTTTTAAAAATGATAAAATTGGTATCATTTTTGCTTGATATTTAATTTTTATATGGAACTGATAAAATATTGACCAAAAGAAGTTCACCAATGGACATATGGGAGGTGAATGAAAATGAATAAAATGAATCCAAATAATCAACCGGTTACAAATAGCAAAATGGGTGTTCTCGCTATTGAAAAGAGAAAACATCCCCGGTTTAGTGTTGAATTGCCCATTGACTATTCCCGGGTCGAAGGAAAAGCCACTTTTGGAGGGATGGTAGCGAATGCAAGCGAAGGTGGTCTTCTCGTCTATTTGCCAGAAAGGATTGAGGTGGGAACTCTATTGAAGATTGAACTTTTTTATGTGAAAGAATTAGAATTGGGCAACATCAAATCGATTGTCAAAGTGGTCTGGTCTGATATGGCTGCCAGGGAAAGTTGGGGGGAGCATCGATATGGCTTAAAGTTTGAATCTATTGATGAAAAAGATTTTAACAGATTAATGGCATTGCTGAAAGAGGTGGGAAAATAAAATATCATGTTGAATTATTTCAAAAATATTTTAATAATGAGAGCAGTATTGTGAGTCCCCCTTGCCCGGGAGGCGCCGGGAGGAGTTCATAAAATTTCTCTTCTTTTAGGTGACGGACAATCTCCCTGAATGTCGCTCAAGGAAAAGCACCCGGGATCTAAGGAACATCATGAACAAAATAGACCTGGAAGAAGGGAGATACAGAATCCTCCTGATCGGAATCGGGGGAAACAGCAAAGAAGAAAAAGACTCCTTCTGTCATCGCCTTTCAAAAAAATATAAAATCTTTATTTCGGCTCAAATCTTTTGGGGCGGCCGTCTTGTTTGAGGAACCCATGATCTGGATCGGAAAGGAAGAAGAACAGGGGGGACATTGTTTCCCCGCTCAACCACGATGTGAGAGGCGCCTCTTCGAATCCTTTTGCCCAAGACTTTATTTCCATTTTAACCCCTGGGAGAGAGGGATGAGAAAGTGATTTAAAAGAGAAGCATGGCAGAAAAACAGGAAACGAAATCGCATATAGGAGTGGTCAATTTAGAAAGAAGGAGAAATCCCCGATTTTCTATTGATTTACCCATCGAATACCAACGGATTCCACCTGCCTTCAACTCTACGGGCCGAATTATTAATGCCAGCGAAGGGGGGTTGTTGCTCTATCTTCCACAGGAGATAGAAATCGGCCAACAACTCAAAATAAAACTTTTTTTTGCATCCGGTGCGCATCTGAACTCCATTGACGCAGTGGCGGAAGTTGTCTGGATGGATATCCATTTGGGGAAAGAGTGGGGGGATTACCGATGCGGAGTGAAATTTATTGACATCTCATCCGATGACCTCAGCAAATTAAAAACTTTTTTAAAAAGCCTTTCAGAATGATTTTTCATCCCATCGCTCTTCAAAAATTAACCTTGTCCTGTTCTTGCCAAATCCCTCAAGAGACTTTATAATAGAACAAAAGGAGCGCAGAGATGAGTGGGAAGAGTAGTTTTCCTTACCGGAAATATGATCGGAAACCGCATCCTCATATTGTCAAACAAATTTTGGAGGATAGTGAACTGATTGAGATGATGAAAGAGGTTCTTATCCAAGATGGAAAGGCTTGCCCCTTTTGTCACCGGAAGTTAAAGGGTGAATCCAAGACGAGAGAAATTTGGTAAAAAATAAAAAAAGAGATGATTCAAAAAAAAGACATCATCTCCCTTTTATCTTCCACTGTGACCCTCATGGGTCCGTTTCTTTTTTTTCCTTTCATCAGCCAGAACCTTTTAAATGTCACCATCCGGAAATTTCCGATTAAAGGAGAATTGAAAAGGTTTAATAATAAACATATCCGCTGCCTCCTTTACCCCTCCAGTGGGAATGGTGAAAGGAAGGGAGACGACAAAAATCGCCGATCCTGCGATTCCTGCAGCGACTCCCAAGGGTCTGGCAAAAACCACATCCATTACGCTCCATCCCTGTCCGATAGGATCTTCCTTCGCCCATTTATCTTCAGTCCAACCTGTTGAAGAAAGGCACCCCATCACCAAAGAAACCGCTAATAATGAGAGAAAAACCTTTTTAAACTTCTTCATAATAATTCCCTCCTTTTTGATGACGCTCACACCGAATTTAGCAAAATCAAATAGAAATGTCAAATGCCCTGTAACAAAACCCTGTAACATTACCTCCCCATATCACCCCACTTCATTTAAGGGGGGGGAACGGGGGAAGTTTACAATTAAGAGAAGAAAAGCATCCACGCAAAAGGCAGAAGAAAATTAAGAAAAACAATGCAATTTTTTTGCCAATTCAACAGATTGTCAGGGGTTGAGGATAACTCATTGGAATTTAATACTAAATCATGTTTAATATGCAAAATGTTTTCTTCTTAGAAGCCTTTAAAAGTGGCAAAGTTTGTTATCTGTACAAAAATTTAACTTTATATTTTAACCTTAAAGGAATATAGAGCTTTCATCATATCATTATTCTTCATTCATAAAATCATCCGGTTCAACTTAAAAGGGTCGATGAGATTCATTAAAATAGGTTCTTTAAAATACTTGACAATTAAGCCAAAAGTCGCTATATCTACTCAAAATTCAAAGGGATATTTTGGTCACTTTAAAATATGGAATGGACTTTACTTCTCAATTCTACTTTTGAGCCATTAAAAGTGGTGCCTTGGAAAAAAGCAATCATCCTGGTAATGTTGGAAAAAGTAGAGATTATTGAAGAATATGATCGCAGGATTCGTGGCGTCAGCATTTCCTTGCGGCTTCCTGCGGTGATTCGATTAAATCGTTTTATTAAAAGAAGGACTCCCATCGTTAAATTTTCCCGTCAGAATCTCTATGTCCGAGATCGGGGAAGGTGTCAGTACTGTGGCACCCCTTTTGAACATAGAGAATTAACGTATGACCATGTTATTCCACGGTCAAAGGGTGGACAAACGGAATGGACCAATGTGGTGACCTGCTGCACAGCCTGCAATCTCAAAAAGGGAGGGAGGACACCTGAAGAAGCTGGAATGTCTTTGATCCGAAAACCCAGAGCCCCCATCTGGATCCCCCTGCTGCCGATGAGCCTTGGGATCAAAGAAACTCCAGATCCCTGGAAGGATTATCTTTACCTGAATGTAGAGTTGGCTTCTTAATTTTTCACCGAGGACAAAAATATTCCCAAAATACCTGCGGCTCTCATTGGGAATAAGTGAATGAATTTGAGTTGGAATGAAAGAAAGAGTCAGAAGCAAGGCCCCTTGGAGTATCCGGAGAGAAATAAAGGGTGGAGGATGGACAACGAAGGGATGGGAAGCGATGGACTATCTTTGGGCCCCCTGGAGGATGAACTATATTTTAAGGAAAAAGAAAAAAGGTTGTTTCTTCTGTCAAAAACTGAAGGAGAAGAAAAATGTAAAAAATCTGATTCTCCATAAAGATGAGCGCGTGTTCGTGATCATGAATAAGTATCCTTATACCAATGGACATTTGATGGTCGTCCCGACACGCCATTGCCTTGACTTGGAGCAATTAGATCAAAACGAATTAGGAGAACTTTTCAACATGTTGAGGATTTCCACGCGGGTTCTCAAAACAAGCCTTCATCCACATGGATTCAATATTGGGATAAATATTGGAAAGGTCGGAGGGGCTGGAGAAGACCATCTTCATCTTCATATTGTCCCGAGGTGGGCAGGAGACACCAATTTTATGCCTGTCATCGGGAATACGAAGATCGTTCCGGAATATTTGGAAAGGACCTATCAGAAACTTCATTCAAAGTTTAGTGATCTTTTGAGAAAAAAAGAAAGACCCGAGAGGAGGAATAAAAAGTGAGATGGTTCAAGACGTTGCTTTGGATATTGGCCTTTTTTGTCGCAGTCCTCTTTGCCATTCAAAATCGAACCGATATCACTCTTCGTTTTGTTTTCCCCATCGGAGAGCATCAATGGTTTGAAATTCCGGAAACGCCTCTTCCTCTTTTCTTAATCATCTTCTGTTCAATTTTTCTGGGAGTGTTGATTGGAGTGGGGGGGGACATTGTGAGACGCTATCAACTCAAAAAAACACTTCGTCAAAATCAAAAAACGATCGAGAGGCTGGAGAGAGAATTGCAATCCATTCGAATTCCGGGCATGGATCAACCCTCGTTTCTTAAAAAAGAAGTATAATCTTTTAAACGGCAAAAGGGATTCGATAACCCAATGAGCATGAGGGGCCACTTCACTAAAAAATATTTTCTTGCATTTCAAAATCAGTTGTAGTATATTTGTCTTAATTGAATTGGTCTGCTGAGAAAGCGGGCTGTTAGCCCGCTTTTTTTTTAAAAAGCTCAGGGGTTCAAAACAAGAGAGATGGTCCCAGAGGAAATTCTAAAACGGGTACGGGTGATCATGGAGCCCCTCCTCTTCCAGGCGGGATTAGAACTGGTAGATATCGAATATCGGAGAGAGGCAAAAGGATGGGTCCTTCGTCTCTATCTGGACAAAGAGGGAGGAATAACCCTTGACGATTGCACCCGGATCAGCCAAGAATTTGGAAGGAATCTGGACATTGAAGATTTCATGCAAGTTCCTTACACGTTAGAGGTTTCCTCTCCAGGATTGACCCGTTCATTAAAAACCGAAAAGGACTTTATAAGATATTGTCACCATCTGGTTAAAGTGAAGACCTTCCATCCTATTGAAAACAGGCGGAACTTTAAAGGGAGGCTCCTTGGGATTTCAGAGAATAAAATTTCGATAGAAAGTGAGGGTGGGATTTTCCAGATCCCTCTGGACAATGTGGCCAAAGCGAACTTGGAAATAGGCCAGGAAGTGTTTCGAAAGGAGCGC
>DCUS01000177.1:165-5882 GCA_002327885.1 Syntrophaceae bacterium UBA2208 | reverse complement strand
AAGCCTTAAGTTAGCGCTTATGCCCTTGAAGGGGGAGGATGAGGGTGGGGGGTAAAAAGAATTATTGCGTTTGTATTAGTTGATATGTCAAAAGGTAAATCAGCTTTCTTCTCGGATTGTTCATGCTTTTAATTTCTTGATTTTCTCCTGCTCAAAAATTTCATTGGCTTTTTTAACGGTTGCCTTGTCATGAATAATCGCCCGTAAAGCTTTGATCATGGGAACAGGAAAATCGTTCTGCCAGATGTTTCTTCCAAGATTGACTCCGATTGCGCCCTTCTCCATCCCATCATGAACAAACTCCAGGACCTCTAAATCAGTATTTACTTTTGGCCCCCCTGCCATGACCACAGGAACTGGACATCCGTGGACGATCTTATCGAAATTTTCACACCAGTAGGTTTTTACAATCCTTGCCCCCAATTCAGCGGCGATCCGAGAACTTAAGGCAAGGTATCGGGCATCTCTTTTTTCTAATTCTTTTCCCACAGCCGTCACCGCCATCACCGGAATCCCGTACTTTTCACCTTCGTCCACCAGTTTTGAGAGGTTCAATAATGATTCCCTTTCATGCTCGCTTCCCACAAAGATTGAAATGCCCACGGCTGCCACATTTAAACGAATGGCCTCCTCCATGGAGGTAGTAATTCCCTCGTCCGAAAGGTCCTTCCCGGCCATGCTTGTGCCTCCGGAGACCCTCAGAATAATGGGTTTCGTACTTTCGGGATCAATGGAAGCACGCAACACTCCCCTTGTTACAAAGAGGGCATCACAATAACGAAGCAGCGGCCGGATCGTTTCCCCGGGTTTCTCTAATTTTCGGGTCGGTCCTTGAAAATAACCATGATCGATGGGCAAAAAGAGACAGTGCCCATCCGATTTAATCAATTGTGCCAAACGGTTTTTCATCCCCCATTCCATCTTTTACCCCCATTTTAGATTTCAGATTGAAGATTTAAGATTGAAAATATGGATTTTTTTGAAATCTCAAATCTAAAATCTGCAATCCGAAATTTATTTTTCAATGATATATTTCGCCACCAGATCTCCAACCTCGGAAGTGCTATATCCCATCTTCCCGGCGCTGAGGCTTTTGACATCCTCTTTCACGATTTTCATAATGGCTTTTTCAATATTTTGAGCAGCCTCTTTTTCTCCGAGATGATCGAGCATCATCTGGCAGGCGGATATGGCTGCCAGAGGACTGACCACTCCCATCCCGGTATATTTCGGAGCTGACCCGCCAATGGGTTCAAACATGGAAACTCCCGCCGGATGAATATTTCCTCCGGCAGCAATCCCCAATCCCCCTTGAATCATGGCTCCCAGATCGGTGATGATATCTCCAAACAAATTGTCGGTGACGATCACGTCAAACCACTCGGGATTCTTCACCATCCACATGCACACAGCATCCACATGAGCATAATCCGTCTCAATATCTTCAAACTCTTTTCCCACCTCATAAAAGGCTCTCTCCCAGAGGTCAAAGGCATAGGTCAGGACGTTTGTCTTTCCACAGAGGGTGACTTTATTTTTCTGATTCCTCTTCCGACAATATTCGAAAGCAAATCGGAGACAACGTTCCACGCCTTTCCGGGTATGGATCGCTTCCTGGATCGCAATTTCATCAGGTGTGCCCTTTTTGATCAGTCCCCCAACACCCGCATAAGCGCCTTCGGTGTTTTCCCTGACCACAACAAAGTCAATATCCTCCGCCCTCTTGTCTTTCAGTGGAGTTTCCACTCCCGGGTAGAGTTTGACAGGTCTCAGGTTGATATATTGATCCAGTTCAAAACGGATCTTCAGCAAAATCCCCTTTTCCAGTATCCCAGGCTTTACCTCTGGATGGCCGATCGCACCCAGGTAAATCGCATCCATTTGTTTCAATTCATCGAGAACGGAGTCCGGTAATATCTCTTTCGTTTTCAGATAAAGCTCTCCACCCAGGCCGTAATATTCCAATTGATACTTGAATTTAAATTTCCCGGAAACGGCTTTCAGAACCTTCAAGCCCTCTGCGACGACTTCAGGCCCTGTCCCATCTCCAGGAATCACTGCAATCCTATGCATGCTCTGCATCCTCCTCCGATTGATTAAATGATTTTTTAACGCTATGCGCTCTGCTTTATTTTGTTAAAGCCAGCACAATGCCTTCTGGCCGATATCCGTTCGATAATGGACTCCATCCCAGGAGATTTTCTTAACTGCCTGGTAAGTCCTTTCAATGGCTTTTGGAATGTCCTCCCCCAAACCGGTAACTCCTAAAACCCTTCCTCCGTTGGTGACCATCTCCCCATCCTTGAGAGATGTTCCGGCATGGAAGACAAAGACTCCTTCCATTTTAGAAACGTCTTTCAGACCCCTGATCACTTTTCCTTTCTCGTAATCTTCAGGATACCCTTTAGAGGCCATCACCACAGACACGGAGGCACGTTTGTCCCACTCAACCTGATGTTGGGATAAAGTCCCCTTCATACAAGCCTCCAGAATAGGAATAATATCCCCCTTCATCCGCATCAACACGGGTTGGGTTTCGGGGTCTCCGAATCGAGCATTGAACTCCAATGCCTTGGGGTGACCATCATATATCATCAGCCCCGCATAAAGGACTCCCCGATAGGTTCTCCCCTCCTCCTCCATGCCATAAATGATCGGCCTTAAAATTTTCTCGATAATTCTCTCATGAACTTCCTTCGTCACAACAGGAGCCGGAGAGTAAGCTCCCATTCCCCCGGTATTGGGCCCTTGATCCCTATCAAAGATGGGCTTGTGATCCTGTGAAGATGCCAGAGGGAGAATGGCCTTTCCGTCAGTGAAAGCAATATAAGAGGCTTCTTCCCCTACAAGATATTCCTCGACCACGACCCGATCGCCTGCCTCGCCGAAGATCTTCTCTGCCATGATTTTCCGGACAGATTGAATGGCTTCCGCTACGGTTTTGCAAACAATCACTCCCTTGCCTGCTGCTAATCCGTCCGCTTTGACAACGATGGGAGCCCCCTGTTTACGGATATATTTCTCCGCTTCCTTCTGGTTGTCAAAAATTTCGTAAAAGGCGGTTGGAATGCGGTACTTCTTCATCATCTCTTTTGCAAAAGCCTTGCTTCCCTCGATCTCTGCCGCCTTCCTGCTGGCTCCGAAAATGGAAAGACCCTTTGATTCGAAAAGATCAACGATACCTCGGGTGAGAGGATCTTCAGGACCTACCACAGTCAAATCAATCTTTTCTTTCAGGGCAAACTCAAGGAGACCATTTAAATCATTCGCTTTGATTGGAACAATAGTCGCTTGCTCGGAAATCCCTGCATTGCCCGGAGCACAAAAAACCTTTGATACCTTTGGGCTCGCTGCAATCTTCCAAACTAAAGCGTGCTCTCTTCCTCCACCACCCACCACCAGAACCTTCATGTGAACCTCGTAAGTCGCAAGTCGTCATTCTTTGTATTGCAGTGTTGCTGTCCTGCGGTTTTGGATTTAACGGCACCACGACAAAACAGCATAACGGCAATACAATAATAAACCACTTATGCCTAACCCCCCACGCTTCACCAAATTAATGCCGGAAGTGCCTCATCCCAGTAAACACCATGGCAATATTATACTCATCGGCGGCGGCGATGACCTCATCATCCCGAATCGAGCCTCCGGGCTGAATGATAGCCGAAGCTCCCGCCTCGGCTCCGGTATCCACTCCATCTCTGAATGGAAACATTGCATCCGAGGCCAAAACCGTCCCTTTTGTCGAGAATTGCGCCTTCATGACTGCCAAACGAGTGGAGTCCACCCGACTCATCTGGCCCGCACCGATTCCAATGGTTCGATCCTCTCGCACAAGGACAATGGCATTGGATTTGACATGCTTGGCAACTTTCCATCCAAAGGCCATGCCCCTTTTTTCTTCCTCGGTCGGTTTCCTTTTGGTCACCACTTTCCACTGATCCATTGGCACTTTGCCAAGGTCCCGATCCTGGATCAAGAGCCCTCCTACTACCTTTCTGAGGTCTAACCCCTTCTGTAAAAGAGAACTCGGGAGGGGTGGAGTTTTGAGAATCCGGAGATCTTTTTTGGCTTTTAGAATTTCTAATGCCTCCGGGTCGAACCCAGGAGCGATGACCGCCTCGAGAAAGATTTCAACCATCTCCTTTGCCGTCTCTTTGTCAACAACCCGATTAAAACCCACCACCCCGCCGAATGCAGAGACCGGATCACACTCTTTCGCTTTTCGGTAGGCATCAGCTAAATTTTTAGAAGAGATCGCAACCCCGCAGGGATTGTTATGTTTAATAATAACAGTGGCCGCCTCCTCATACTCCTTGACCGTCTCGTAAGCAGAATCAATATCGAGGATGTTATTGTATGATAATTCTTTCCCCTGAAGCTGGATCGCATTCGAAACAGACGGCTCGGTCAATAAATATTCCTGGTAAAAGGCAGCCTTTTGGTGGGGGTTTTCTCCATAACGCAACTCTTGAGCTTTTTTCACCTGGAAGGTGAATGTCTCCGGAAATTCACGAACCTTTTTCCCTCCCTCAATCTGCCCAAGGTAGTTGGAAATGGCGCCGTCATAACGGGCCGTATGCTGGAAAACCTTCTTGGCCAAACGGAAGTTGGTCTCCGGAGAAATTTCTCCCTTCTCTTTTAATTCAGAGAGGACGGGTTCGTAATCACTGGGATCCACGATCACGGTCACATCGGAATAGTTCTTTGCTGATGAACGAAGCATCGTGGGCCCGCCAATATCGATATTCTCAATGGCCTCCTCAAGGGGACAGTCTTTCTTCGCCACGGTCGCCTCAAACGGATAGAGGTTGACGACCACGAGATCAATGGGAAGAATTCCGTGCTCCTCCATCTTTTTCACATGCTCCTTTTTGGATCGTTGCCCCAACAGGCCCCCATGAACTTTTGGATGAAGCGTTTTCACCCGTCCGTCGAGCATCTCCGGAAATCCGGTGTAATCGGAGATATCTTTTACGGAGAGACCGTTCTCCCTCAATGTTTTTGCTGTCCCTCCGGTTGAGAGGATTTCAACCCCCATTTGCGCCAAAACCTTTGCAAATAAAACCACTCCGGTCTTATCCGAAACACTGACAATCGCTCTTTTGATTTTGCCCATTTCTATCCCCCCTCCTAATTTTGGATTTCAGATTTTTCCAATCTGCGATCTTCAATCTTATATTTGAAATTTAGAATCCGAGTTCTTCCCCTACCAGTATGACAAGGATATCTGTCAAGGAGGGCCTTCGTTCATGGATGACGATCACCCGGCAGATCCGGTTGGGAGAACTGCAATCCACACATTTCCCCACTTTGGCACAGGGGACATCTATATTAAGTCGTCTGGCATTTAGCGGGGCAGCGAAATTCTTTATTCTATGAATGGCTTCTTGAACATCATCAACAATTTTATTGTAACCCGCAACGAGGATGACTTTCCGTGGCCCAAAATTGGTTGAATTCACACGATTTCCAATACCATCGATATTCACCAGCTCTCCGTTCAGAGTAAGTGCATTGACACTACTGAGAAAAAGGTCAGAGGTCATTTGAGACTTGCGGATTTCAAGAACGTTTTCTTTGGAAAGACCTGGCTTCCAATGATTATAAATGGTGTTGTCCTGCTCTTCCAATTTTTCTAAAATTCCCAACTCTCTTATGGTTTGGGATCCTCCAACGCCGACTCTCAACGTTGGAGTGATTTCCTTCCAAATTTC
>DCUS01000177.1:0-129 GCA_002327885.1 Syntrophaceae bacterium UBA2208 | reverse complement strand
GCCTTTTTGGCCCTCTCTTCAATCCACCATTGTTTGTTCGAATCCATTTCCTACTCCTCTCCTTTTTCCCAAAAATGATCATAATATTGCAAAATATTGCTCCAATTCGTAATCCGTCACCCTTGCCCG
>DCUS01000139.1 GCA_002327885.1 Syntrophaceae bacterium UBA2208 | reverse complement strand
GTAAACACTCATCATTTACCTGAAGTCTACTCTAAAACATTTCCTAATAGGAAGTGGCGTGGTGTGCCTATCATTTTTCGTTATGAACCTATCCTCCTGGACACAGCAGGGGGGCTGAAAAATATTGAAGACCTCCTGAGTGAGGACGAGGCGATCCTCTGTTACAACGGTGATGTGGTGACTGATCTTCCCTTGCATAGGCTTCTGGAGGACCATGAGACGAGGCGACCCGAGGCAACGCTTGCCCTGCGAAGCAATGGCCCCCTTCTAAATGTAGATATTAATGAGGTGGGTGAGATCTGCGATCTTCGTCACACCCTGGGAAATCCTGGAGTTCAAAGTTGCCAATTTACCGGGATCTATGCTTTAGAGACATCGATTCTTCAGTTTCTTGAAGCAGGTAAAATAGAATCCATCATCCCTGTTTTTGTTAGAAGAATCACGGAGAAACAGGGATCGATCCGGGGAATGATCGTCGATGAAGGCGACTGGCATGATATCGGCTCCATCGAAGCCTACCAAGAGATAGCATAGCGCAGAGCGCATAGCGCAAGAAAAAGTATAAGATTGAGGGCGTTACATTAATGACTCCGCAATCCGAATTCCGAAATCCAAAATATGAAGATCTGATCCAATTTGCCAGAGAGGCTTTCGGGCGTTCGGAGTCCGTCCCAATCGAACTTTATCCATTAGAGGGCAGAGGCTCGGATCGGACTTTTTTCCGTCTAAAATGGAACCAAAAAGATTCGGCCATCCTTATCCATTATGACCTAACTCGTGAGGAGAACACCTACTACGCCGACATTGCAGTATTCCTTCATAACATCAATGTCCCGGTGCCACGGTTGATTCACCACAATCCAAGTCGTCGTTTCATCCTTATGGAAGATCTCGGCAATACGGATCTCTGGTCTTTAAGGGAAACCCCCTGGGAAAATCGACGAACCCTTTACCAAAAAACACTGGTCATCGTGCATCGACTTCATTCCTTCCCGGAAAAGGGCTTCCATTCAGACCATGTGAAACTCTCGCAGGACTTTGGCCCGGATCTCTACCGCTGGGAACAGGATTACTTCAGGGATTATTTTGTCAGGGGTGTCTGTGGAATCAAATTCGAGCCTCCCATTGAACGGGAAATTGAGAAAGAGCTTTTCAACCTGGCGGGGCAGCTTTCGGGAACCCTGCGCTGTCTTGTGCACCGGGATCTCCAATCCCAGAATGTGATGATCCGTGATGGAAAACCTTTTCTTATCGATTTCCAGGGAATGCGTTTTGGAAACCCATTGTATGATCTTGGCTCACTTGTCTGCGATCCCTATGTGAATTTTTCAAACGCTGAACGTGACGAACTCTTATCCTTTTATTACGGCTTGTGGAGCCCTAAAGACAGAATCCTGAGCAGTGTCGAAGGGTCGAAATGGAATATTGACTGGCCTATCTTCCGGAACACTTTCTGGGCAGCCTCAGCCCAGCGTCTTATGCAGGCTCTTGGCGCTTATGGATTCTTGGGCCAAAAGAAAGGGCTTAAGGCTTATCTTGACCATATTCCTTCAGGACTAAGAAATCTTCGTCTTGCGGCCTCACAGGTGTCATCTCTCCCCCACCTTGAAGAGTTGTGTTCAGAATGCGAGAAAGTCATCAAACAAAAAGGATGAGAGATGACGACTCAAACGATCCCCAAGATATTGACCCGTAATTTTGTCCTCGTTTTTTTGTCGCAATTCACTTTTACATTCGTTTTCCATATCCTTATCCCCACTCTCCCGATTTACCTTTCAAGGCTGAAATCTACGGAGGCAGAGATTGGTGTTCTCATCGGAATCTTCTTCTTCTCCTCATTAGTTTTACGGCCATTTGTTGGAAGAGCCCTTTTAAAAACTCACGAAAAAACCTTTATGACCGGTGGCGCCCTTCTCTTCTCCCTCACTTCCGTTGCCTATCTTTTTGCGCCCCCTTTCTGGCCTCTCTTGTTCGTGAGGATCTTCCAGGGAATTGGCTTTGCATTTTTCCAAACTGCATCACTGACATTAATCGTCAGTATCAGCTCAGAGTCCCACCGGGGGCGAACCCTCAGTTATTTTTACCTGGCCATCAACCTCTCCGGCGCCTTAGCTCCTCCCCTCGGAATGTTCCTGATCGATCACTTTAGTTTCACTGCTCTCTTCTTGTTCTGTTTAGGTCTATCGTTAGGCTCATTATTCATTACTCATCGATTGGAAAAGAGAAAAATCGACCCCGTACCGGATTCTACTACAAAGGACAATTTTTTTCTTAGCCGGAGAGCAATTCCACCGTCTATCATTAGTTCGCTCTCTCTCTTCATCTGGGGAGCTCTCACTGCCTTTTTCCCTATTTATGCAGTAGATCAAGGCGTCTCCAATCCCGGGCTTTTCTTTACCACGATGGCTATTATGCTAATTTTGGGTCGTGCTTTCGGTGGGAAGTTATTAGATCTCTACAGCCGAGAAAGAATTATCCTGCCTTGCCTTACCACCTATATCATTTCAATGGCTATCCTCGCTTTTTCCAAAACGTTACCCATGTTTATTCTTGTTGCAGTGATTTGGGGGATTGGACACGCCTTCCTCATACCTTCTTTGGTGGTCTATGCTCTTGAGCGTGTGGGTTCTTCTCCAGGTCCAGCGATGGGGACATTCACGGCAATCACGGATTTGGGAGTAAGCCTGGGTCCGGTGACCATGGGTATCATCATCCATGTAGCCGGCTATCCGATCATGTTCCTCTGTTTAGCCCTCACGGGTGTCATTAATCTCAGTTATTTTTATTTCTTCGTAAGAAAAAAGAGATGACCCTGCTCTTTCATTCGAGATACCCATCCGCCTCGTAGAGGATTTGGAGTGAAAATCCTCACTTCCAAAAAGTCCATAATTTATGTATATTACAAAAACATCATGGATGGTCGGAAATCCTGCGATGGTTTAACGATGCGAAGCCCTTTGGGCCCTTGGTGAAAACATAATATCAACTTAAAAGGTAANNTAGTTGAAAATTAACACTTATTCTCGTCTCCATCCATGTTGTGATTATACAAAATGGCAAATCTCTCACATACCTCCAGAGAATTCTTCCGTAACAATTCTTGACAGTTATTGAATAAAATGGTCTTGACAGGTTTATTTAAAATGACTATAATAGTCATAAAAATTAAAGGGGATGGTGATCACGATGAAGATCGCGGCTGTTTCAAAGTTAAAGGCATACTTGAGCGAATATCTGAATCAAGTCAAGGCCGGAAATGAGGTGCTGATTACAGATCGGGGTAAACCCGTGGCACGACTCGTGCCCGTCTTGCGCACGAAAACTACAAAAGAATCCATAGCCAGAATGGAAAAAGAGGGTTTGCTCAAATTGGGGTCAGGGAAGCTTCCAAAGGATTTCTGGTCCTTACCGAGGCCGGAAGATCCAAAAGGGCTCGTCCTGAAGGCCCTTCTTGAAGAAAGAGAGTCTGGAAGATGAGATTCTGGGATTCCTCAGCTATTATTCCTCTATGTCTCAAAGAACAAATGTCTGAACCAGTAAGACGTTTGATTAAAGCAGATGAGGATATCGTTGTCTGGTGGGCTACGAAAATAGAATGCCTTTCAGCCCTTGCCCGGCGGCGGCGTGAAGGTGTTCTTAGTAGTGACGCAGAAATGAAAGCAAGGACAATACTCTCCACTCTGACAGCAGAATGGTCCGAAGTGCAACCCAGCGAACTTGTTCGTCAGCGGGCCGAAAGACTCCTGTCTATTCATCCTTTGAGATCTGCTGATTCGTTTCAACTCGCTGCAGCGCTGATATGGGCTCAAGAGAACCCACAAGGCCTTGAAATGGTTTGTTTAGATCAAAACCTCGGTGAAGCGGCTCATAAGGAAGGTTTTGCCATCCTTCCTTAAATAAATGCAGGGGAGTTTGAAGAACCTGTCAACTTTTCCAATGCTATATATTTTCGGCCTTGAGTAACGGGTGAAGGAGAAGGATTGATGGATATCTCGGTAGTCAATTTTAAAGAAAAATTTAAGAAAATACACGATCAACATTCTTATAAGATCATAGCGCAAATGAATAACTATCATTTCAAGCTGGTTAAGGCACAAAGAGAATTCATATGGCATTCGCATCCTGAAACCGATGAGGTCTTCATGGTCATGGATGGCAAACTACAAATAGATTTACGAGAAAAAGTCCTCCGTCTAAAAAAAGGTGAAATGGTTGTGATCCCTAAGGGGGTAGAACATAAACCGTCCTGCAAGGAAGAATGCGAGATTTTATTAATTGAGCCTGCAGGGACTCTCAATACCGGAGACGCGGGGGGAGACCTGACGGTGACTGAATTGGAATGGATTTAGAATATTAGAATGAAGCCTTTCACTGCGGTCATTCCCTATCGTCCCGATCCCTTCTTTGAAAAGATACTGCTTCCCCTGACGAAGTCAGCCCTGGTTGGATGCATCGTGATCGTCAGTCAGGAACCGGTTCAGCTCAAGATACCAAAGTGCCGTATCATTGCCACCGAACCCCTTTCGTCACACCAAACACTCCATTTGATTCTCGATGGAATCCAAACCAAGTACCTCCTTCTTTTATTAGGACCCCAACAAATTTCAATTGCCCATAAATCTCTGGATAGACTTTTGGAAATGGCTGATTCTAAGAAGCCAGGCATGACCTATTCCGATTTCTATGATGAAAACAACTCCGGAAAGACCGTCCATCGCCTCAATGATTATCAATTAGGGAGCGTCCGGGATGATTTTGAATTCGGCCCCCTGATTCTCTTTTCGGTCCCTGCTGTCCGGAAGTCTATTAAAAAATATGGCCCTGTACCCGGAGTTAAATTCGCTGGGCTCTACGATCTTCGCCTGAAAGTTTCCATCGACTATTCTGTGTTTCATCTTCCGGAACCACTTTATTCTGTGGTGGATAAAGTGAAGTCATCCGACAGCGAAAAAATATTTTCCTACGTCAATCCACAAAACTTTATCGCTCAGAAGGAGATGGAGACCGTCTTTACAGATTACCTGAAGAAGATCGGAGCTTATCTGCCTTCCCATTATTTGAAAAAATTTAAACAGTCGACAGAATCCTTCCCTGTCGAAGCTTCTATCGTCATTCCCGTGCGGAATCGAAAAGAAA
Organism: Syntrophaceae bacterium UBA2208; assembly: GCA_002327885.1. Lineage (GTDB taxonomy): Bacteria > Desulfobacterota > BSN033 > BSN033 > UBA1163 > UBA1163. Next base: position 1,266 of record DCUS01000139.1, on the reverse strand, counting down.
CAATTGCCGATGCCGTAAAAAGCGCCCTATCGCAGAAAGCGGATTTTCCATTCAACCTCATCGTGGTGGACAACCACTCCACAGATGGAACCACAACCATTCTCTCCGATCTTGCCAGGCAGTCTTTTCGCTTGAAGCATCTTATCCCGAAGAGAACCGACCTTGGCATCGGCGGTTGTTGGAACGAAGCCCTTGCTTCCGAAGCGTGCGGACGTTATGTCGTTCAGCTCGATTCGGACGATCTTTACAGCAGCGCCGATACCTTAAAAAAGATGGTTGATAAGCTCCGTCAGGAAAACAACGGAATGGTCATAGGCTCTTATACTCTCGTTGATTCCACCCTGAAAGGGATTCCCCCGGGTCTCATCGATCACCGGGAGTGGACAGATGAGAACGGTCACAACAATGCGTTGCGAATCAATGGTCTGGGAGCCCCCCGGGCTTTCAACTCCAGCCTCATTCAAAAAATCGGCTTTCAGAATGTAAGTTACGGGGAGGACTACGCCGCGGCACTGAGAATCTGCCGGGAATACCGGATCGGCCGAATCCATGAAAGTCTCTACCTCTGCAGACGCTGGCCGGGCAACACGGATGCGGCTCTCAGCATCGACGAGACAAACCGGAACAATGCCTTCAAGGATAAGATTCGAACGGAGGAAATACTCGCAAGACAGAAAATGGCAAAGGAAAGGGAGTCGAAATAGGGGTTTCTATTTTTCAGGGAGGAACCTTTCGCTATGGGAAATACGACGGTGAACCGCCTCATCGGTTACAGAAAAATAGGAAAGACCCCTTTTCTCAATCAAAAGTCATTGGGGACCTTTCGCGGAAAAGAAAATCTCCCGCGTCTTTGTATCGAGCTCCTGTCCGAGCAAAAAAAGGCATGGAAGGGTCTGCGAGAAGGCTACGAATTGTTGAAACAGGTAAAGGAGCGTGATTTATCCTGTGAGAGATTTTCCGTCCGCTTCCAGTACAATCCCGGAAGAATCAAAAGCAGCACGGCGAAGGTAAATAAAAAGGAGAGGCAATGTTTTCTTTGTTTAGATCATCTTCCCGAAGACCAGAAAGGTATCTCCTACCGAAAGGATTACTTGATCCTCTGCAATCCCATGCCTGTTTTCCCCTATCACTACACCCTCTCCCATATAGACCATCGTCCGCAATCTATCACTGAAAATATCGATACCTTTCTTCAGCTCATGGCCGATTTCGGTTCTGGCTGGGTGGTCCTCTACAACGGGCCGAGGTGCGGCGCCTCTGCTCCGG
>DCUS01000156.1 GCA_002327885.1 Syntrophaceae bacterium UBA2208 | reverse complement strand
CAGGAAGGAAGCGGTGCGTAGAAGATTTAAATATACTTAAAAAAGGGGAAGGAAGGTTTCAGGTGGAAGTAGCCCCCCTATTCTTTTTCTTCGCCCCTTTTGTAGTATTCCGATATTTTTGGAATCAAACTTTTGGCTCTTGAACTTAAATCGGCCCGACCCACCTTTTCCAAATATCCTGCAACCGATTCCAGAAAGACTTGAACGGTGGCGGGCGGACAATGGAGTTTTATCGGAGGGATCTCTCCCAATTCACTCTCGATCAAACTCACCAATCGTTGGACGACTTCATCATCTGTTCCCAAGAAGAGTTTTGAAACCTCTTTGCCTTTTATCTTCTCAGTAAACACAGAAGCAGAGGCAATGGTTACCGCACAGCCAAAGGAGAGAAATTTAGCATCTTCAACAACTCCATTTTTAATTCTCAGGTAAAGTTTTGTGGTATCCCCACAAACCGGATTATTAACCGCCCCCATCCCTTCCGGGTTCTCAATTTCACTGACATTTTGAGGATTTCGGAAATGCTCTTTGATCCTCTCAGAAAGTTCCAACATTTTACTCCCTCATTTTTTATTCCATTTTAAATAACTAAAGAAAAAAACTCAAGGATCAGTCTTTCACAATAGGGACTTGGACTTCAGAAATCTCCCCTTTCTCTTTGAGGCTTGTATTATATTTTAAGAGATGTTCATCATGGTCGCTTACAAACTTATGAAGGGCCTCCCGTTGAAGTGGATAGCGGCAGCAATCGAGAGGGTTTTTTTCATCCGGGTCATGTTTCAAATCGAAGGCCCAGCATTTATTTTTCTTCAAAGAATACTGGACCTTTATAAGATGTGGGTCCAATGAAGAAACGGACTCCTCGTACCCGTAAAAGAAGATAGATTCTTGCCTCAATTTATAATGAAAAAGGGACTCCCCATTAAAGACCATCGGAGGGTAGGGAATTCTCAGGGCATCAAGGAGGGTGGGCAATATATCCACATGGCTTGTAGGAAACTCAAATGTCTTAGGCTTAAAAAGCGCAGGTTGATAGAAGATCGCTGGGGTCTCAAGATTTTCATTATAGCTATATCGATAATGCATAAAATTATTAGGATGGTGTTGACCAAAGGCCTGGCCGTGATCTCCCACGATGACCAAAATGGTGCGCTCCAGCAGTCCTTGTCCTTTCAGATGATCAACAATACGCTTAATCATATGATCCAGGAGATTCAAATTATTGTAATAGCGGTTGATTAAGCGGCCATCCTCTTTCATAATGCGGTAATTTTCTCCATAATCAAAATATGGGAAGTGAGCGGCAAAGCTGATGTAGATGCCCAGGAAAGGTTCTCTGGCTTTGCTCATTCTTTGAATGAAGAAATCCACCGTTTGAATTTCGTCTCTGGCAATATAATGACCTAGGGAATGAAATTCCTCTTTTATTTTAAATTTCAGATTTTCATAACTGTGAATTTCTTGAATACCACTATTTTTGATAAACTTTGTTGGAAAGTACCAGGAGAGAAGAAAAAGGAAAAGGACAAGGGCAAGATCATAGGGCCAATAAGTAAGCATCAACCATACCGGGGTGTGTGCCGGATTAAAATCAAAAGGCCTGACTGGGCTGGTAAACAAACCCATCGCGAGTTGAATCCGGTAGACAAACACAATAGTCAATAAACAGATAAAAAGGGCAAAGGACGACTGGCCGGAAGAAATCACTCGGGTGAGCCAAACGGAGTATTTCCTTAATAGGCGTTTCACTTCTATTTCGAACATGGCGAGAATTTCCGCATCCCGACACTCACCACTTTCTCTCCCCACGGGAGAGTAGGGGAACTGGATGATGATAAACAATAGGTTACCAAAGATCAACCCCGCCGTAGAACAGCCTGCCGTAGAATGTTAGAGACCCTGGATACCTATTGAAATCCTAACTAAAATAAACTATGTTGGTATTATTCGATCTATATGTACCGTTCATTGGCTGTTCATCCATGCAAAAATCTTTTTTAAAAAAAATGATGTATGGACTGGGGGACTCCCTTTTGAATGGACTCCTCACCTTCTCCCTTCCAATATTCCGTCGCTTATCGCCAAAAGGCCTCGCTTTTATAGCATCGATCACGGGAGCGGTCGTCTTCCAACTGGTTAAAAAATACCGGGAGAGGGTGATCGGAAATCTCTCGGTGGCTTTCCGGAAAGAAAAAAACATGGGCGAGATCAAAAGGCTTGCCAAGGAAGTCTTCTTTCATTTCACCCTCACCCCTTTGGAAACCGTCTATTTCATTGCCAATGCTTTCCCTTTTGAACGATTTATCTTGAAGATTGAAATTAAAGGGAAAGAACATCTCGAAATGGCCTTGGCCAGGAGAAAAGGAGTGATCGCTCTTGGGGCCCATTTGGGGGCGTTCACTTTCCTGGGAACGAGATTGGCTGTGGAGGGGTATCCTATTAACATTATGATCAACCAGGAAGGTTTCCCAAAATTATGGAAGAGACTGAACAACTACCAGGGAATCGTTGATCAGAAGATCTTTTCACCAAAACCGTTCACCACTTCCATTAAAAAATCCCTCAACTGCCTCCGCCGGAACGAGATCCTTTACTTGGTAGCGGATGAGCAACAGAGGCGCAGAGGGATCCCCGTTCCATTCTTCGGCCAGGAAGCTTTCACCCCCTCCGGACCCGCCCTCTTCTCTATCAAGACAGGGGCTTCGATCTTGCCCATGTTTGTCCTCAGAGAAGATAAAATTCGATGGACGTTGGTCATCGGTCGCCCAATTCAAATCGAGCGGACATCCGATGAGAAAAAGGATATTGAGACTTTGACAAAAAAATTTACAAAGGTCATCGAGGACTCCATCAGACATACCCCCAGCCAGTGGACCTGGCTCAATCGTCGCTGGAAATTACCTTATCAAAAAGGTTCGCTTGACATGGGAAAACAGGAAGTATAATATTTCCCAATAATGGAAAAAATTATCCCTAAACGATTTAAGGAAAGCTCAGAAGTTAAAACACGTTTTCTCAAGGAAAACCTTCCCCAATTTCTTGATGTCATCAAATTAATCTCTCACACCTTCGAGGCTGGGAATAAACTCTTTTTCTTTGGGAATGGCGGGAGTGCTGCCGATGCCCAGCACCTGGCTGCGGAATTTGTTAACCGGTATGTCATGGACCGTCCGCCCCTCCCGGCAATTGCTCTCACCACAGACACTTCGATTCTCACCAGTGTCTCAAATGATATCGCCTTTAATGAAATTTTCGCTAAGCAGCTCAGAGCTCTTGGGAAGGAAGGGGATGTCGCCATCGGCATTACCACCAGCGGAAATTCTCCGAATATCATTAAGGCATTTGAGGTGGCGAAAGAGATGGGAATCAAAACGGTCGCCCTCACCGGAAATGATGGAGGGACTGCTGTCAACATGGCTGATTTCTCTCTGATCGTCCCTTCCTCCAGCACACCTCGCATCCAAGAAACCCACATCCTCATTGGACATATTCTCTGTGAAATGGTAGAAAATTATCTTTTCTTCAAGGTGAACCCGTAAAATGAGAGATTTCAGATTGCAGATCGGAGATTGGGGATGTCAAACCTGAAATCTCAAACCAATGAAAAGGGAGTTTCATATATGCTGGAATGCCATTTTGAAAAAAACAAAGTCCGATGCACTTGTACTTACGAACCTTGTGATCGAAAGGGGAAATGCTGTGAGTGTATCGCCTATCACTGAAAAGCGAAGCAACTTCCCGGTTGTTTATTTACGCCTGAAGGGGAACGAACCTACGATCGTTCGATCCGCAGATTTATCGCTGAAAATAAATGAAAGCTTGGAACGATGGAATGTTGGAACATTGGAAACAGCGAACCCCATCATTCCACTCTTCCATTATTCCAGTTGTGAAGCGAAGCGAAACTAATTTTGTTTATGGAAATCAAGTTTGAGCGATTTCACCTCCAATCGGACTTCCGTTCTCCAATCGGGGGGTCTGAAGTTATTTCAGTTCCAACGGAAGTCCGGATCGATCCCCTGACAAAACGGCGGAGCCGCATCATCACATGGGCGCTCCCCCCTCAGGACGAATTTGACTTCTCCAAGGTGGCCCGGGAGTCTAAGGGGTGCATCTTCTGCCCGGAGAACATTCTTCAAAAGACTCCCCAATTTCTGAATGAAATCTCTTCAGAAGGGAAAATCTGCGTGGGGGGAGCCATTGGTTTTCCAAATCTCTATCCGGCAGGAACTTATGGAAGTGTCGTGGTTCTTTGCGGTGACCATCTTCTAACCCTGAATCAATTTACCTCTGAGATCTATGAAGAGGCATTATCCGTTTCTGCCGAGATCATACGAAGGACGATGGATTTCGATCCGGACGCTCGCTACTGGCAAATCAGTCAAAATTATCTCCTTCCCGGGGGGAGCAGTATTCTTCATCCACACCTTCAGGTGATTGGTGATCCCATCCCGACCAATGAGATGGGATGGCTATTAGATAACAGTGCCTCCTATTATGAGGAAAATCGGACCCTCTATTGGAATGACCTGGTTCAGATTGAAAAAGGGCTCGGGAAACGCTATATCACCAGCATCGGGAAAGTCCACTGGTTCGTCTCTTTTGCTCCGATAGGATTTAACGAAGTCTGTGGGAGCGTGGAGGGAGGTACATCGATCACAACGCTCGGTCAAGAAGAGATTGCCTCTCTGGCCAAAGGAATTGTCTCAACGCTGAAATATTACTACGAAAAAAACCTCAACAGTTTCAATTTCTCCATTTACTCCATAGCGGGGGAAACTTCCTATCAACTCCTTATACGGATAATCTCGAGAACGCCTTTCCAGCCCAGTTATCTGAACGACTGCACGTCTTTTGAAGTCCTCCAGTCCGAATTGACCGCTAATATCATCCCAGAGGAACTCTGCCGTGAAATCCGACCCCACTTCCCCTGAAAGGGTTGCCTCCATTGATAT
>DCUS01000090.1:2133-3526 GCA_002327885.1 Syntrophaceae bacterium UBA2208 | reverse complement strand
ACCGGCGTGACATCCTGAGTCATGCGGCTTGATAGAAGACGTTGCCTTTGATGGCAGTCTGTTTACCTATCATAAGAATGACCATGCCTTTAAGGATACTGGACTGCGTTTTATAAAGGTAAACGAGGACACGTTCTGCTGTCCTGTATGCAAAACCAAGCTGAAAGCAGAATATCTATGAACCCGCAGAAGAAAAAAGATTTAACTTTTGCCGAATTGGTTTCATCCATACGGCAGGCCCACGATCTTTTTTCGGCTCAAGCAAGCAAAGCGGTCAATATCGGCCTTACCTTGCGCAACTGGTTTATCGGTATGTACATTACAGAATATGAGCTTCACGGCGCTGACAGAGCCGGATACGGAGAAAATCTTTTTAATGAACTTGCGGCGAAACTTGCCCAACACAATGTTAGCGGATGCCGTTTCAGGCAATTATACAACTATCGGGCTTTCTATCGGGCATACCCGCAAATTTTGCGGACAGTGTCCGCAAAATCCAAAGAGTTACTCCACGCGATCGTACAACCTGTCGAGAAATTGCAGACAGCGTCCACGAAATTAGCAATAGATCCTGCAAAACTAGTGGGCAGCCTTTCATACAGCCATTTTGAGTTACTTGTTGAGATTGAAGATCCGCTCAAGCGGGCTTTTTACGAGGTCGAGGGCATCAGGGCTAACTGGTCGGTGAGGGAACTCAGGCGCCAAATAGCCACACTTTATTATGAACGCACCGGGCTTTCCAGAAACAAGAAAAAACTTGCTTCCTTAGTGGAGCAGACATCGGAAAAACAGGAAGCACGACTTCCCATCCGTGATCCATATATTTTCGAATTCCTCGGCCTCAAATCGAAAGAGGTCATGGGTGAGTCGGAAATTGAAGACGCGCTTCTTGACAAACTTCAAGAATTTCTTCTTGAACTGGGTTACGGGTTCTGTTTTGAAGCCCGGCAGAAACGCATACTGATCGGTTCAAAACAATGTTTTGTGGACATGGTGTTTTACCACAGAATTCTAAAATGTCATGTATTGATAGAACTGAAGGTTGACGAATTCAACCATGAACACCTCGGCCAGCTCAATACCTATGTAAACTGGTACAAGAAAAACGTCATGGCCGAAAGCGATAATCCGCCGGTAGGCATTTTGTTATGCACTCAAAAAGACCATGCGCTCGTCGAATACGCCCTTGCAGGAATGAATAATAAGCTCTTTGTTTCCAAATATCAGTTGGAATTGCCGAAGAAAGAGGAAATGCAGAGGTTTATTGAAGAGCAGATGAGAGAGGTGCAGGGATGAATAGTTCACTGAGCCCCCTGCCCCTCGCGCTTTACGATAAAGGATTCATGATGAGAATTCATGTGATGTTTATCCGCCGAAGCCTCTTGACCTCCGT
>DCUS01000090.1:156-2081 GCA_002327885.1 Syntrophaceae bacterium UBA2208 | reverse complement strand
GTAGGCAGGCGCTACCTGTCCTACGTAGTCCCGCAAGGCGGGACGCAGGAGGGTACACTATAAAGAAGGCTTCTTATTAGAAAAAACCATTGCTTGATTTACTAATTACGTTGAGTAATAATACTCAATATATTGAGTAATTTGTTATACGGCCGGAGGGAAATTGTACAAGCGAGCGATCTTTCGCGCTTTGTTAAAGCGCATTCAAGAGCCCAGGCGGTTCATCCAGGTTCTGGCTGGACCGAGACAGGTTGGGAAAACCACGATGGCTCGCCAATTGATGGAAGCCGTCTCTATTCCCGTTCACTTCGTAACCGCCGATGAGCCCACCTTGCGGGATCGTACCTGGTTGGCCCAGCAGTGGGAAATCGCCCGTCTAAAAATCAATGAGAAGAATAGGAGGAAAGGTGCCCTTCTGATCCTCGACGAAACTCAAAAAGTTTCAGAATGGTCCGAGATCATCAAACGCCTTTGGGATGAGGATGCCCGTTCGGGTCTCCCCCTGAAGGTGGTCCTTTTAGGTTCCTCGCCCCACCTCGTCCAGAGAGGATTAACGGAAAGTTTAGCCGGACGCTTTGAAATCATTCCTGTGACTCACTGGTCTTATGTCGAGATGAGGGAGGCTTTCGGCTGGAATTTAGAGCAATATATTTTGTATGGGGGCTATCCGGGTGCGTCCGGGCTCATCGATGAGCATGAGCGATGGGCCAGGTACATCATCGACTCACTCATCGAGACAACAATCTCCCGGGATATTCTCCTCCTGACCCGTGTCGACAAACCTGCTCTGCTTCGGCGACTGTTTCAGTTATGCTGCGAATACTCAGGGCAGGTGCTCTCGTATCAAAAAATGCTTGGACAGTTGCACGACGCTGGAAATACGACCACCCTGGCGCACTACCTCGATCTGCTCAATGGGGCGGGTTTGATCTCAGGATTGTCAAAGTTTTCCGGGAAACGGGTGAAGCAACGATCATCGAGCCCCAAGATCCAGGTTTTAAACACCGCCTTGATGTCTGCATCCTCCCGTCTTTCCTTTGAGGCCGCTCAACAGGACCGTGATTATTGGGGGAGACTGGTTGAATCAGCAGTAGGAGCCCATCTTGTTAACAGCNNAAAAGCGGGCGAAGAAGAGACCGTCTTCTCGGGATGGAAGCCTTCTCGAAAGCCTTTCGGGTAAAACGTCAACTCTTGGTCGGAGAGCAAGGAATTCCAGTGGGGGAATTCTTGAAAACGCCGATCGAGCGCTGGGTTAGTTGAACAAGGGTTGGAATTGTGCTTTTTAAATTCTTTCCCTTCTACGACTGACGCTTCACGCCTTGCGATCGAAAGGGAACGCCATGCGAGAAGTTGGTAGTGGACTCCAGAACCATTGAAAGGTGAGGAGAGTTAATGAATGATAAAATGTCAAAAGACAGATCCTTGATTCCTGTTGAACGCATCGAACGATCAATACCATTGATTCGTGGTCATAAGGTAATTCTTGACGCTGACTTAGCCGCACTTTACGGCGTTGAGACGAAGCAATTGGTCCGAGCAGTAAAGAGAAATCTACCGCGTTTTCCAGACGACTTTATGTTCCAACTTAACGAGGAGGAATCTGAAAACTTGAGGTTCCATTTTGGCACCTCAAGTCAGTGGGGAGGACGTCGGTATCCTCCTTATGCCTTCATGGAACAGGGCGTGGCCATGCTCTCCAGCGTCCTCCGGAGTAAAAGGGCCATAAAGGTCAATATTGAGATCATGCGGGCCTTCGTTCGTCTGCGAAGGATACTCGCCTCTCATGCCGATTTGGCTCGTAAACTCGATTCACTCGAAAAGAAATACGATACTCAATTTAAAGTAGTTTTTGATGCTATGCGCGAACTAATGAAGCCTCCAGAGACAAAGAAGCGTCCAATCGGATTCCTTGTTGAGGAAGCTAA
>DCUS01000090.1:0-137 GCA_002327885.1 Syntrophaceae bacterium UBA2208 | reverse complement strand
AGAATACTAATTCACATTTCAAGGTCTGACGCTTTGCCTCCAAAGATTTTGCGTCACATCGAAGAAATGGAACATACAGCAGGACCTCAATGATCTTAGAGAACAAGAAAAACCTCAGCGAACGCGACATCTGCACC
>DCUS01000028.1 GCA_002327885.1 Syntrophaceae bacterium UBA2208 | reverse complement strand
ACAGAAGCGTGAATGGCGAAACCGGTAGACGCAACTGGAACGTATTCCAGTAAAAAAAGGAAGACCTTCCCTTTCGGTAAGATATTCCTCTCTTGCTGGGAAAATGACTTGAGTGGAGGATTCGAACCCATGTGTAAAACATTGATCGTTGACGATAACGTCACCTTTCGCCAGAGCCTCAAAGAGAGTCTATATTCCCGATTTCCCACGATGGAAATCGAAGAAGAACCGGATGGAAGAGACCTACTTAACAAGATTGACACCTTTGACCCCAAGATTGTCTTCATGGATATCCGATTGCCCGGGGAAAACGCACTGGAACTTACAAAAAAGATAAAAAAGCATTATCCCGGCATTATCATCATCATCTTAACGAGCTATGATCTGCCCGAGTACCGACAGGCTGCCCGGGAGAGCATGGCTGATTATTTTGTCCCGAAGGGTTCGTCCATATAGGACTTTCGAGGGAATACCGGAAAAACCGGGTCCGGCTGATTCAGAAGATGTATGAAGTGGACCCTATGACCTTCCTGAAGGGTGGGGCCTTTTATCGAAATTGGACAAGATCTTTGGGAGAAGGAGCGACCTGAGCAGGGGGAAATTAAGAACGAAGGAGGACAAAAGTCATGTGCTATAACTGTGGATGCGGAAAGCCGGACAATGACATGGGGAACCCCAAAAACATCACCAACAAAACCTTTGAGGAGGCCGCGAAAGCCGCAAAACAGACCTCGGAGGAAGCCAAACGGAAGACGTACGAAACCCTAAAAAAGGAGTTCGAAAAGAAAAAGTAAAATTCTATTCCCCCTGCTTTTCTCTTTTCTTTGCTGAAGATATCTGCGCTTTAGAGTATTAGATTCTGCATCGCTACCTTCTCTGTTTCTGCAAGCGTGATTTTTAAATTCCGTGGCGCAATGCAAGATTTTAATGACTGGGAGAAGTCGAACGAGATCATATCCTCAAAATCCTGGCTAAAACCAACGGGCGCATCTAAGGTGGGGAGGGTGCTATAGCTATTCTGGGCCTTTTCCGAGCACATTAATAACAAGGATGAATAAGCCTTGGGATACTCCAGCCGGGGAAAAAAGAACCAGATTGGACTGTCCACTCCACTTCAAAGTGTCCCTCAATATATTGAGGTTCCACCAAATATTGAGGTCAAACAAATCGTTTTATACTTCTCTACTGTTCTCTCCTATTGATCTAATCCCATGTTATTAAAGGGTGATTCCAACCCTCTGCTTTTATCCGGTTGTTGGCAGGCCATTTGCAATTACTATTTATACGATCGTTGTCATTAAGGTGAAGTCGTGGCCTTGAATCTCACCCACAATACAAGCTTTCATCGTAATCAATCGTCCTTGCTTAAGAAATACTCTATCTTTCTTTTAGAAGTACAACATTCACTCCATTTTCTTGTTCAAATGCCACTGGTAGACTTAGAGAAGAATATGGGACCGAGTGGAGAGTTCAGAAGAAAGGAGACTTCCAATGAACTACATTAATGTCGGTAAAGAGAACTCTGGCAACATTGAGCTCTATTACAAGGACTGGGGCACAGGACAGCCCGTAGTCTTCAGCCACGGCTGGCCGCTGACTGCGGACGCCTGGGAAGACCAGATGTTATTTCTAGCCTCCCACGGATACCGATGCATCGCCCATGATCGCCGCGGCCATGGCCGATCGAGCCAGCCTTGGAACGGCAACGACATGGATACCTACGCCGACGACCTCTCGGTGCTCGTCGAAACGCTCGACCTGAAGAACACGATCCATGTTGGTCACTCCACGGGCGGCGGTGAAGTCGCCCGCTATATCGGCCGCCACGGCACGAAACGTGTGGCCAAGGCCGTGCTGATCGGTGCGGTGCCGCCGCTGATGCTGAAGACGGCCACCAACCCCGGCGGCTTGCCGATCGATGTCTTCGACGGTATCCGCGCCAGTGTCCTCGCGGACCGTTCACAGTTCTTCAAGGATCTCACCACGCCGTTCTACGGAGCCAACAGGCCCGGCGCTAAGGTTTCGCAAGGCTTGCGGGACTCGTTCTGGGCCCAGGGGATGCAGGCCGGTTTCAAAGGCGTCATCGACTGCATCAAGGCCTTTTCCGAGACGGATTTCACCGAAGACCTCAAGAAGTTTGACGTGCCGACGCTCATCATGCACGGCGATGCCGACCAGATCGTGCCGATCGGCGCCTCGGCCCAGCTCACGTCCAAGATCGTCAAGGGCTCCACGCTGAAAATCTATCCAGGCGCGCCACACGGCCTGTGCTCGACCCTCAAGGACCAGGTCAACGCGGATCTGTTGGCGTTCCTCAAGGTGTGAGCGATCAAGCGTTGGGGTGACTGGGAGATCCTGACGCCGCGGCTAACGCTACTCTTTAAGTCCTGGCTTTATCCGGACACTGGGTATGACCCTCTGTCTCGCTCGTGTGCGAAAAGAGCTCAACAGAAACTTTCAGAGAAGTCGACGTGGAAGATGTTAATAGTTGAATCTGGGACTTACCAAAACTACTACTGAGATTTGAAGCAGTATCTGAAGAACTGATGAAAAGGGTAACAATTCAACCCAACCAACTATAGTTGGACTCAGGACGACGCTTCCAATTCAAAGGAAAGGCCGAACTCCTTGAAGAGGGCAACCTCTACAACGACGTGCTCTGGTATCTCCAAACGTTGTCTTTAAAACTTCCGGGCCCTCAGTATGTTGTGGAAATCAAGGTGGAGGAGGTGTATCGTCTCGGTCTCGGGAATAAGACAACAACCCCTTCCTCCACCAGGGGGAGACACGGCTCAAGAGAGGCTATTGTGGAAAAAGTTTTCGGTTGGGAAACGTTGAAAGGATTGTCCATAAATACATGACTTTTGTCTGGAAAATACAGGGTTTTACCCTATTTACTTCCAGGATGCCTTCATTTACATTATTTCTGTTTTAAAAGGGGATGAAATAATATGCGAATTCTGATTTTTAATCGGCGGCAATTCCTGACCTTATCAGGGATCGCAGGCATAACAGTCCTGGCCGGTTCTCCAAAAATCTCTTTCAGTCAGACAGGAAAGGAGGAAAAGATGGCTTATACGGCAAAAGACTACAGCAAACTCATTGGAATGGCAGGGTTCAGCGAAACCCTTCTAAAGAACCATTTCACCCTCTACCAGGGTTATGTGACCAATACGAATAAACTGGTCGAGATCCTGGGTCAGATGCTCAAGGAGGGCAAGACAGGCACTCCCGAATATGCAGAATTGAAGAGAAGGTTCGGATGGGAATTCAATGGAATGAGGCTTCATGAGTACTACTTTGAAAACCTTGGAGGTAAAGCTGGGTTGGATAAAGACAGCGCCCTCGCCAAGAAGATGACCGAAGATTTCGGCAGCTATGAGGCCTGGGAAAAGGATTTCAAGGCCACAGGATCGATGCGGGGCATTGGCTGGACCGTCCTGTACCAGGATTCCGTTGCCGGAAAGTTATACAACTTCTGGATCAATGAGCACGATGTGTCCCATCCCGCAGGGTGCAACCCAATCCTGATCCTTGATGTCTTTGAACATGCCTTTATGATCGATTATGGTTTGAAGCGGGCAGATTATGTTGAAGCCTTCTTCAAGAATATCGATTGGAAGGCTGCTTCAGCAAGAATGAAGTGATACGTCAAATTCCCTCCTCCCCGCTTTTTGTCCCCTTGCACTAAGCCCTTTATCCCCTTTTCGGGGATGAGGGGCTTAAAACAAAAGGGGCTTCTCAACGGTGTATCTATTGCCATTGGGAAGCCTCCTCTTTTTTAAAGGGATGAGCGCTTAAACCTCTTCGAGCATAGTGGTGAAGAGGTCATGATGCTCCTCTTCGTCTTCGAGGATTTCTTTGAACATAAAAGCAGTGGTGATATCCTTCTCTTTGGTCGCCAGTTCGATAATCCCCTGATACATCTCGATCGCCTCCACCTCGGCCTTGGTATCCAGCTCCAAAAAATCCTTCAGGCTCTTTCCCACGTCAATGACTGCAGGTTTGGTCGTTGGAACTCCTCCCAGGTACCAGAGTCTCTACGCAATCTTTTCTGCATGCTTCATCTCGGTAATCGCGGTCGACTTAAATTTGTCCTGGACCGAAACTGCCTTCACCCCCATCACCTGTAAATGCTGCCACATGTACTGGATGCTCACCTGGAGTTCCCGGGCGATGGCCTTGTTCAACAGGTCCTTCAATTTATCACTCACTTTAACCACGGGTTTCTTCGATACTGGCATATCCAACACCTCCTTGTCAGATTTAGTTTATCGAAATGTATACAAATTTTATATCACTAAATGATTGGCAATACAAGTAACTTTTTTCTATATCCGTTACCTGTCATGATGGAACGACGGAGGACACAGGAGGTGTGGAAAGATCTGGCTAAGGGTGTGTCTTGTGGCGGCTTTTCAGCTCTCCAACCACATCCTCGAGCGAAAAAGAAATGGAAGAAGCCTCACTTTTATTTAGAAGCGTTTGATCTATAGGAGTCCAATTCGCAATCGAAACCTGCATCCGGTCGCTGCACTCCTTTGAAGATAAAGCCACTATCTTTATTCCAACTCCGGCCCCCGGAATTTGCCAAACCATGGACGCTAAATGCTCTCGGCTCACTCCGGGATGAGATAACATGAACGATGGTTTTCTCATGATCAGAAGTTGTCACAGACTTCCTGATCTGTCAAATTCATTATTGTGTTTGATTTAGTTAAGGGATTATATTATCCAAATTTGGAGTAATCGTGGAATGATCGCTGAGAAAATAATTGACTATCCTTGGCGATAAGTTCCGATTTTCAAGGGCCAAGTCTCAGGCCTCGGCCATTGACAGGGGATTAGGAGGCGGAGCGATGTCTTTAACCGAACTACCGTTTCATTTGCTCGGCCGTATCTTTCGGAGTCCGATGCCTTTTTCGGTTTATAACCCTCAAGGGGATTCTCTTCTCCAATTCAAGCGAGAAAAGGGTTCACTTATTGTTCTTCTCGCGGAGGAGGTTGAGTGCATTTAAGGGGAATTTCTGACATATTGCAAAAGTCAGCCTGATAGCTCTTATGCCGATATACTCCGCCTGGTAATGAAAAATGAGGAGCATTCCGTCAAGCTCTATAATGACCTGCAGGAATCTTGCATGGACGAAGACCTAAAAAGACTCTTCGAGTTCCTGGCCCATGAGGAAGCCAAGCATAAACTGAAATTTGAAAAAATCTATGATGAGGAAATACTGAAATAATGAAGAGTTCCTGCCCTTATCATCTTTATGCAACCCTGGGAAAAGAGATCACAGATTAGATTTTTAAAAGTGCATGTATCTGCTATGAACCCTCTGTTTCCGATAGCTCAAAAAAGCGAGGATTTGATCTCCATATGTTCACTTGGGATACGTGATTTCAACTCGTAACCCGCAGCCCAAGATGTCATCATTGAGCAACGATTTGTAGGTGACATGTTGAATGAAGAGGGAGAATTTTAC
>DCUS01000086.1 GCA_002327885.1 Syntrophaceae bacterium UBA2208 | reverse complement strand
GAAGTTAGGGCTCAGAAATTGATCCCTTCTCATCTTTTACGGAAAGAACTTGAAGGGTTTCCACAACTGAGCGAGGTCGATGTGGTTCGTCACTTCACCCGACTTTCTCAATGGAACTACGGAGTCGATAGCGGGCTTTATCCGCTGGGCTCCTGTACCATGAAATATAATCCAAAGGTCAATGAAGAAATTGCAAGGATGAGTGGATTTTCTAACATCCATCCTTACATTCCCGAAGACCTCTCTCAAGGGATTTTGAAATTGATGCTTGAATTACAAGGATTTCTTGCCGAAATTACCGGGATGGATGATGTGACGTTGCAGCCTGCGGCCGGGGCTCAAGGGGAACTGACAGGATTGATGATGGTCAGGGCATGTCTTCATGCCCGCCGAGAGAAAAGGGAAAAAGTGCTGGTCCCGGACACGGCGCATGGAACAAACTGTTCTACTTCGACGATTGCCTCTTACCAGATGGTAGAGATTAAATCGAATGAAAAAGGGGTCATCCCTCATGAGAAGGTAGCCGAACTAATGGATGAAGAGGTCGCCGCCGTCATGGTGACCAATCCCAATACATTAGGCCTTTTTGAGGAAAATTTAGAGAAGATTACCGAAATTGTCCATCGCAAAGGAGGGTTTGTCTATTGTGACGGAGCCAATCTCAATGCCCTGATGGGAATTGTAAAACTGGGTGACCTGGGGGTGGATGTGGTTCATATCAATCTTCATAAGACTTTTTCAACGCCTCATGGTGGAGGAGGTCCCGGGGCCGGTCCTGTGGCTGTAAAAAAAGAGCTTATCCCTTTTCTCCCGATTCCCGTGGTCGAAAAGCATGGGGAAACCTATCGTCTGAATAATAATCGGCCGCAAAGTATTGGCAAGGTAAAGGCCTTCTACGGGAACTTCGGAGTCTTGATTAAAGCTTATGCCTATATCCTTTCGATGGGGGCAGAAGGGCTCAAGAGGGTGAGTGAGATGGCTGTTCTCAATGCCAACTACCTGATGGGAAGATTAAAAGATTATTATCATCTTCCATATGACCAACCCTGTATGCACGAGTGTGTTTTTACAGACCGATTTCAGGAAAAACACCATGTCAGCACCCTCGACATTGCCAAAAGGTTGATCGATTATGGCTTTCATCCTCCCACGATCTACTTTCCTTTGGTCGTGAAGGGTGCACTGATGATGGAACCCACCGAGACGGAGAGCAAAGAGAACATCGATCGATTTATCGAGACGATGATCGAAATTGCCAGAGAGGCAGAGGAAAATCCGGACCTTCTTAGGCAGGCTCCCCAAAGAGTGAAGGTGAGAAGGCTCGATGAGGTTTTAGCAGCAAGGAAACCAAAATTGAAATGGGCGATAGAAGACAAAACGTAAGGTGTAAGGCGTAAGGGGTTAGGGGTAAGGTATTTTCGCCTTGCGCCTCGCGCCTGACACTTCACGGGTTGGATTTCAAGATCCTATTGCGTATGGACCGCAGAGGTTACATCATAGATTTAGGACTCATAGACTACCAAAAGGCCTGGGAGCTTCAGCACCAACTCTGGGAGAGGCGAGTGAAAGATGAACTCCCGGATATGCTTCTACTCCTTGAACATCCCCATGTGATCACGCTGGGAAGACGTGGTAATCGGTCGCACCTGGTGGCTCCTCCGGAAATCCTGGAGGAGATGAAGATTCCGCTTTTCCACGTGGAGAGGGGCGGGGAGGTTACTTACCACGGGCCCGGCCAGATAGTCGCCTATCCTATTCTCGATTTAAGGAATTATGAATATCGTCTTATCCGATATATTGGCCAACTCGAAGAGGTTGTCCTCTGTATTCTTAAAGATTTTGGAATCCAAGGGAAAAGAGACCCCTTGAACCGGGGCGTGTGGGTGGATGGGGAAAAGATCGCTTCTGTGGGCGTGGCGATCAAACGATGGGTTTCGTTCCATGGTTTTTCATTAAACTACGAAACCGACCTGAAATACTTTGAACTGATCAACCCCTGCGGTCTCGAAGGAAAAAAGATGACCTCCATGGCAAAGATTCTGGGGACAAAAATCTCTCGGGAGCGACTGATCGAGAAAATAAGTTTCCACTTCAAGCAGATCTTCGAAAGAGATTGGGAAGAGAAGAATTTGGGGGGGAGTTTTGAACTCTGAAAGGTTGAGTTGTTCCAGAATTGATCATGGGATAAGCACCAAATTACAAGCACCAAATATCAAATAAGCTCCAATAATAAAATTCCAAATAAAGTCATTTGGGTCATTCGAAATTTGAATTTGGATATTGTTTGACATTTGTGATTTGAAGTTTGGGATTTAAAACACGGTCAAAAGAAACTGGGGAGTCGGAGCTTTTTTAGATAAGGTTAGTGATATATGAATCGGAAAAGGGTAGTTGTCATTGGAGGCGGTCCGGGTGGTTATGTAGCAACGATCCGTGCCGCCCAACTGGGCGCTAAAGTCACTCTGATAGAGAGAGAAAAGGTGGGAGGGACCTGCCTCAACCGGGGATGCATTCCTACCAAAGCGCTTCTCCAGGATGCCAAAATGCTTCGCTCGCTGAGACATTCCCCGGTCTTCCAATCCCTTCTTAACGAAAAATTTAATCCCCTCGAGCTAATGATGGACCGGAAAAAAAAGGTGGTTCAGGAGTTAGTCAAAGGGATAGAGACGGTTCTCGAATCCTATCGAGTGGTTGTCAAACGTGTTCAGGCTGACCTTTTAAAACCCAATCAGGTGGTTCTCTCGGAAGGGGATGAGAAAAAGGAAATCATCGAAGCGGAGGCCATTATCCTGGCTCCTGGATCAAAATCAAAAACCCTTTCTAATTTCTCCCCTGATGGAGAGAAAATCATCACCAGCGATGAGGCCTTAGAGATCAATGAGATTCCCAAAGAACTGGCCATCATCGGCGGAGGATATATAGGCGTTGAGTTTGCAACAATCTTCAACGCATTGGGTTCAAAGGTTACGATGATTGAAATTCTGGATAATATTCTTCCGGGTCTTGAAGATGAACTCGTTCGAAATCTTCGAAGATTTTTAGAGAGGGAGGGTGTAAAGATTTTAACAAAGTCAAAGGTCGAAAATCTCCAATCTATGGAAGCGGGATTGAGATTGACCGTAGACACTCCTCAGGGAGTACAGGAGGTTATCGCCGGAAAGTTGCTTTTGGCTGTTGGGAGGAGTCCCAATTTAGAACTCGATTTTATAAAGGGAGGAGTTGAATTTTCCTCTCTTGGGATTCGAGTCAACCGCCGGATGGAGACCAGCACCCCCCGTATTTATGCGATCGGGGATGCGATTGGAGGAACTCTCCTTGCTCATGTGGCGATGGAAGAAGGAGTGGTGGCTGCAGAAAATGCGATGGGGATGGTTCATGAAATCGAAAATCGCCTCATTCCTCTCTGTATTTTCACTGATCCAGAAATTGCTTCGATCGGCCTAACCGAAAAAGAAGCGAGAGGGAGAGGAGGGGTAAAAGTTGGCCGCTTTCCATTCCGTTCCAATCCAACGGCTGTGATTTCGGGGAAGACCGATGGCCTCATCAAAGTGGTGGCCGGCCGAGAGGACGATAAAATCTTAGGGGTTCACATCATTGGCCATGACGCCAGCGCTCTGATTTCGATCGCCTCTTCTGTGATGGGAGAGAATGTTAAAGGAAAAGAGTTTGCAAGATTCATCCAG
The DNA here is from genome assembly GCA_002327885.1 of Syntrophaceae bacterium UBA2208. GTDB lineage: Bacteria > Desulfobacterota > BSN033 > BSN033 > UBA1163 > UBA1163. Next base: position 4,852 of record DCUS01000086.1, on the reverse strand, counting down.
GCTCATCCAACTTCTCCGGAGGCTCTCAAAGAGGCGTTTCTCGACGCAGACGGTTTGGCGATTCATCTTACAAAACCGCTCCGAACGAAAGCATAGGGCAGAGAGTAGAAGGCAGAAAGCAGTAAGCAGNNAAGCAGTAGGCAGGAAGCAGAAACAAGACGGCAGAAAGCATTAAATAGAGAAAATGGTAATTGAAAATTGTTAATTGGTTACTGTGAAATGAAGAATTTAAAAAAACCTCCCTGGTTGAAGAAAAGAATCCCTCCTTTCCAGGATATTCAGAAGGTCAAATCGATCCTGGAGCAAACGGATCTTCATACGGTCTGCGAGGAAGCCCGGTGTCCGAACCTTGGAGAATGTTTCTCCAGAGGGACGTCCACGTTTCTTATTCTGGGAAAGATTTGCACCAGGAATTGCGGTTTTTGTGGGGTGGAACATGGAGCCCCCATGCTCCCCGATGAGGCAGAACCGCAAAAGGTTGCCCGGGCGATTCAGAAGATGGGCCTTCAGTATGTCGTGGTTACCTCTGTTACAAGAGATGATCTTCCCGATGGCGGAGCCTCTTTATTTGCAAAAACAGTTCAGGCCATTCGAGCGTTAGATCCAAAAATTAAAATTGAAGTATTGATCCCCGATTTTCAAGGTGATTCCGCCTCTCTAAAAGTAGTAATAAAAGAAAGTCCGGATGTCCTGAATCATAACATCGAAACCATCTCCCGACTTTATCCCAAAGTTCGCCCCGAGGCGGGTTACAAGAGGTCGCTTTATTTGTTAAAAAAATCGAAGGAACTTCACCCTCACATTTCTACGAAATCAGGCTTTATGCTCGGACTTGGGGAGACCCATGAAGAGGTTTTAGAACTCCTTCGAGATCTGAGAGAAATAGAGTGTGATTTCTTAACCATAGGCCAATACCTTCAACCCCGTCCGGATCGTTTGCCTGTTCTACGATTTGTTCCTCCAGAGGAGTTTGAAGAGTATAAAAGAATTGGTGAAGAGATGGGTTTCAGGGCAGTTGCCTCCGGTCCATTTGTGCGGAGTTCTTTTCAAGCCTCAGAGATGTTTGAAAAAAAATCATTTCGATAACTTCGACAAGCCATTAAATATAGATATCGAAGTCGTCATAGAAGCCTTCTTGATTGGAAAAACATTGTAGTATATACTGATAGTGATACTGCTTGTGGAGGTGGATATTATGTCGAAAAACCTTTCGCTTAAACTTCAGGATACTATCTTCGAGGAGACTGAACAGGTGCTACGGAAAGTCAAACAACCCCGAAACGCTTATATCAATGAAGCGATTCATTTTTATAACAAGCTTGTAGCTCGAAGACTGCTGAAAAATAAATTGACCAGAGAATCGAATATTGTAGCGGGGGATTCAATGGCGGTGTTGGAGGAATTTGAAAAATTTGAGGAAGGGTTGCCTGGAGAAAACGGTGGAAATTAAAAAATGGAACGTTTACCTTGCCGATTTGAATCCAAAGTTTGGAACAGAGCCAGGAAAAACGAGGCCGGTTGTTGTTATCCAAACGGACCTCCTCAACCATCACCATCCCTCCACCATTGTTTGCCCATTGACGACTCAAATTCATCCTAAATCCGATGTCCTCCGAGTCCATCTTCGAAAAGGAGAAGCCGGGCTGATGGAACGATCAGATATCATGGTGGATCAGTTAAGAGCGATAGACAACCAGCGGTTTCTTAAAAGATTGGGAATGATTGGGAGCTTAAGCCAAAAGAAACTTGCCGAAAATATTCAAATCATCCTTAACTAAAATAAATATTCTTAGGGGCAGACGTGGTGATCAAGCGGAAGGTGGGCTATATTGGTTCAGACTTTTCAAAAAAAACAAGGGGCCATCCTTGAGGGTGAAAAGGCAGCGGTCGAAGTGCTTCCACAGATTATGGCTATCGTGACTCAACTCCGACAAGAAGGAAGGCTGGAGTGAATACAAATGGCTCATTAAGAAGGAGGGAAATGGATCAGGGAAAAAAAAGATGAAAAGCTATCGCAAAGAACTCTGGTTTGAGGTGCCGACACGGAGGGCTATGATTAATATCACTCCAAAGGTGGAAGCTTGCCTTAGAGAAAGCGGTATTAAAGAAGGGCTGGTTCTTGTCGATGCCATGCATATCACTGCCTCTGTCTTTATCAACGATGATGAATCTGGGCTTCACCATGATTTCGAGGTCTGGCTCGAAAAACTTGCTCCCCATGAGCCCGTTAAGCAATACCGTCACAATGTCGGGGAGGATAATGCCGATGCCCATCTAAAGAGACAGATTATGGGGAGAGATGTCGTTATAGCGATCACAGAAGGGAAGCTCGATCTCGGTCCTTGGGAGCAGATTTTTTATGGGGAGTTTGACGGCAGAAGGAGAAAAAGGGTTCTCGTCAAGATCATCGGAGAATAGTTAAAAACTTCTGCTTCTATTTTGCCTCCATATCTCTTTTTTACACCCTTTCACTCAAACCCCCTCAATATCCGTACCTCTCAAAAACCTACTGCTGCCTATATTCCTTGCCTTTGCGTTTATTTCGACTAATTTTCATATTCACGGAAAAAAGTCTTGACTTTTTTGCATATCTATGTAAAAAAGTCGGTATGAAAAGGTTGGTCGAAAAATATATCTTTGATCCTGAAGTCAGCGCTGGGAAGATGATTTTCCTTACAGGTCCTCGCCAGGTTGGCAAAACCACTTTTGCAAAAAGCTGGCTTTCTTCCGCAGGGATCGAGGATACTTACTTCGACTGGGATGATCCAGCAATCAGAAGCGAATATAGCCGGAATCCTCTTTACTTCCGAAATATGATCAACGCCGAGTTCAAGGGCAAACCTGTTCCTATGGCGTTTGACGAGATTCATAAGCACAAAAACTGGAAGAACATTCTCAAAGGAGTCTACGATCCCAACAAGGAAAGAGTGCAACTCCTTGTGACAGGGAGTGCCCGTCTGGGGCTTTATCGGAAGTCAGGAGATTCCCTTATCGGTAGGTACTTCTCCTTTCAGATGTTCCCCCTGGGGCTACCCGAGGCGACGAGCGATTTCTCCTGGATCCTTGGAGAAGATCGTCCCATTGCTGATAGTGAATTGCTGGTGGACTACGCAAGGAAGGTTAATAACAAACACATCGAAGGGGGTCTTGAAAACCTCATGACTTTCGGAGGGTTTCCTGAGCCTTTCTTGAAAGCTTCGAAAAGGTTCCATCAACGATGGATCAATGAGTATAAGACACTGCTCACAAGGGAAGAGGTTCGGGACCTTTCAAGGATCTCAGACATTAGAGGTCTTGAGCACCTGATTGACATTCTTCCTTCAAAGGTGGGTTCCCCACTCAGTATCAATTCATTGAGAGAAGACTTGGGATACCATCACAGTACCCTTGTTAATTGGATCAATATCCTCAATGAACTTTACTTGATATTCACCATCCGTCCATGGCACAGGAATANNGAATATTCTCCGTTCGCTCAGGAAAGAAGCAAAACTCTTCTTTTTTGACTGGTCCAGCCTTCCAGATCAGGGAAAGCGTTTAGAAAACCTTACGGCAGTAAGCCTTGTCAGGATGGCTGTTAGGTTCACAGAAATGGGTTTGGGAGTTTTTGAGGTTATGTATATTCGGGATAAAGAAAAGCGCGAGGTTGACTTCATCCTGATTAAAAATAACAGACCGATGGCACTCTTTGAATCAAAGGAAGGAGATTCTGAAATCAGTCCATCAGGAAGATATTTCGGGAAAAGGCTCGGAATTCCGTTTTACCAGATCGTCCACCGCTTTGAAAAGTGTGAGGCATTTCCAGACAATTGTTTCAAAATTCCTGCATCAAAGTTCCTGATGCTCACCGGATAAACTTAGAACTGTAGACAGAATTTCTTAGTGAAGGGTTTGCAGAACCTCGTAACTTTGGTAAATTTGACGGCAGACGAAGGAAAAGAGTCCTTATTAAGACCATTGGGGAATGATATTAAGGGGGGGGGACGAGGAAGAATCGAAGTCGGTTTTGGAGGTAATCCGTTCCATCGCTTTCTTCCTATAGTCTTCAGTATCCGGATGGACCTCGTTGATGCAATGTTTTGGTGGAAAGCGTCGATTATGAATCGTCAGAATAACAGCCCTGTGGAATTACACACACGCAATATAATATTTCATTTTTAACAGATCATTCGAACCCAGGAAATCCAAAAATTGTGATAAGTAAACGATTTCAATGGTGAGTTGCTATGCGGGAAGCACGTGACTTTCCTGAATTCTTATTGACAAAAAGCACCTGAATGGGTAGGATTTTTGCAAATCATAGAATACAGTATAATAATTGTTAGGAATAAATAAGATGATAAAAATTACAAAAATCCTAAAAACCATGGTAGCTATCCAAAGTGAAGGCATCTTCTTATGCGATACAATCGAATATGAAGGAAAGTTATGGCTCGTCCCAGAATGGCTCGACAACCCATCCAAAGGATACTCAATGCCAGCAAGAATAATATGTTTGACCTTCCTTCCTCATACCCACGGTTTTTCTGAGGATGAGTTTGTCCTACAAAACCCAATACCCAAATCTGTCTTTGACGGCCATATCCCACTGGAATTAAGAAATTCTTATATCGTAATAGAGAATCCAGAGATATTCGTTGATATCCGGACCTAATTACATAATCACTTGAAGAAAACAAAATTAGCTCCTAACAAGTCGTTCAACCGGAGCCGTGATAGCTCCGTGCTTTTTATTCATGTCTGTGCCTGGCCCGGTTAACTCCATCGTTAGGCAGTGACCGAATCTATTCACACCCGTAAGGAGATTTTCTGCATTGGATATTCCACGGATCTTCAACATCACCGAAAGTGC
>DCUS01000224.1:1825-10837 GCA_002327885.1 Syntrophaceae bacterium UBA2208 | reverse complement strand
CACATGGCCAACCAATAATGACCTTGGTAGTGCTTCGGGTTTACCCGAATGACCTTTTCATAATAGGGGATTGCTGTCTCAAACAATCCCCTTCGATAATAGATTCCCCCCAGACTTAAAAAAACGGGAATACTGTAAGTCTCCCTTCTTAATATTTCTTTATAGACCCTGACCGCCTTCTGCAAAAAATTGGCGCGGTCATAAGCATTGGCCTTCCCAAAAAGATAATTGGTTCTGATCTCCCCGAGGGATAGATCCTCCCAAATCAAATCTTTCAGGAAAGCCCAGAGGATAGGAATCATATAGATGAGATACCGGATAAATCCCATTATGGTGATCCTTTTATTTTCTCAATATTATACATGGAAACGGAAATGGACGATATCCCCGTCTCGAATTAAATAATCTTTTCCCTCGGAACGGAGAAGCCCCTTTTCTCTTGCCACATGATCCGAACCGCAGGACATAAAATCAGAAAATGAAATGACTTCCGCACGAATAAACCCTCTTTCCATATCACTATGGATTTTCCCGGCAGCTTTTGGCGAGGGNNTGGGTTTTGAATCATTTAGGTTTTAAAGCCCTGCCCTGTGGGCGGGGTTCTTTACTTTCTCAATATCATACATGGAAACGGAAATGGACGATATCCCCGTCTCGAATTAAATAATCTTTTCCCTCGGAACGGAGAAGCCCCTTTTCTCTTGCCACATGATCCGAACCGCAGGACATAAAATCAGAAAATGAAATGACTTCCGCACGAATAAACCCTCTTTCCATATCACTATGGATTTTCCCGGCAGCTTTTGGCGAGGGGGTCCCTTTTGAAACAGTCCATGCCTTCAACTCCGAGCTGACGGTCGTATAAAATGTAACGAGAGAGAGGATTTCATATCCAACTTGAACTAATCGTTCTAAACTCGACCCCCCCAAGCCCAACTCTTTTCTGAACTCCTCTCGTTCCTTTTCTTCCAGTTCCGCCAGTTCCGCCTCCAGATCACCGCAGATGATCACAACCTTACTTTCCTCTTTTTGTGCCCACTCTATCATTGCCTTCAAGCAGGATCCCTCTCCCCTTAACTCTTTTTGGTCCACATTCGCAACATAAAAAACAGGTTTTCCTGTCAGGAGGTGGAGATCCGAAAAGATTGTTTTCTTTTCCCCCGTCATGTGGAGTATCCTCGCACTCTTACCTTGGTTTAAAACGGTTTGGACCTCTTGATAGACTTCCAGTTCCAGGGAGGCTTCTTTGGCACCGACACGGTGCATTTTCTCCGCCTTTGTCTTTCTCCGCTCCAGGGTCTGAAGATCCGATAATATGAGCTCCGTCTGGATGACTTCTATGTCTCTTATCGGATCAATCGATCCGAAGTCATGAGCCACGTTTTCATTCTCGAAGCAACGGACCGTATGGGCAATGGCGTCCACATTTCGAATATGGTCCAAAAATTGATTCCCCAGCCCTTCCCCTTTGCTCGCCCCTTTGACCAACCCGGCTATATCAAAAAATTCCAGGGTGGTGGGAATCATTTTTTTGGGATGAATCAACTTAGCAATATTTTCCAGCCTTTTATCCGGGACAGGAACAATCCCGATATTCGGATCAATGGTGCAAAATCGATAACTCGCCACCTCTGCACCGGCTGCAGTGATTGCATTAAATAGAGTGGATTTGCCAACATTCGGAAGACCCACTATCCCACATCGAAACCCCATTGATCCCCCAAAAAACCGCCAAGCGCAGAGGGCGTAGCGCTTAGCGATAAATGAATGAAATTGAAAAAATTAAATCTTAGAGCAAGTTTTTTATAGATTTCTATTATAATATTTGTATAATAAACTAAAAAGAAAATAAAGTCTCTAACTGGTTAACGGAGGGAGGAGTGAAACAGCAGAATCGGATCATGTTAGAAACAGCCTGTGCCATTGCAAAAAAAACCCATTCCAAAGGGGTTTTACTTTATGCGGATATGATTGAAGACTACGAAGCCTTAGCCAAAATCGGCCAAGAAAAACAAGTGGATTTGATCCTGGCCATCAAAGATGAAGCCTCTTTCCAGGAGGCCAGCGAAATCTTTAAAAAAATCCTCCGAATACCTAACGTCCCACTGGGTCGGATTAATCAAGTTAAGATGGCAATCATCCAAGCCCTCTCAAAAGGCCTGGTGAAAAAAGGAGACAAATGGGTCTGCCTCTCGGGCATTCCTCAAACCAAAGCGCTGGACAACCTTCTCGTCCTCGAATTTGGAAAAGAGTTCGAAATCATCTCCTCTCCGGATCTCCCGGTCATTTCGGAAATCGTCATGCCGGAAGTCTTCGATACCCTATTAACCCTCGCCTTAGAACTTTCCTCAGAGGGAAAGGAAGGAAGAAAACCTGCAGGAACCATCTTTGTCCTTGGAAAACATGAAGAGGTCCTCAAGTTTTCACATCCCATGGTCATCAATCCTTTCCAGGGATATCCTGAAGAGGAAAGAAATATTTTGGACCACCGGCTGAAAGAGACGGTTAAAGAATTCTCCTCGATTGATGGGGCTTTCATCATCCGTGAAGATGGGGTCATCCTCGCGGCGGGCCGTCACCTGGATGCATCGGGTGAGAATATCGAAATTCCCCTGGGCCTTGGAAGCCGTCATCGAGCCGCTGCAGGGATTACTCGTCTGACCGATGCCCTCGCCATTGTCATCTCCGAAGAAACGGGTGGGGTCCGGATTTTTCACCACGGCAAGATCTTCATGGAAATTGAAAAGGGCGAATAAAATAAAATGATGGAATAATGGGTTAAAAATTCTTTAGCCCACCTCTTTCGGACTGAGAAGCAACGAAGCAACCGTCACCCATTTAAAAAAGATATTCAATTCCTCTTCTGAAACTGATTCATTGCCTTTTCAAGTCCCTCCAAAAGCACGACGTTGAGAGATTCTGCCGCCTGGGAAAGAATCTCCTCTAACTGGGACTGTTCTGTTTTATCAAAAGTGCCCAAGACATACTCGGTCGGATCCATTCCCCGGGGAGGCCTTCCAATGCCAACCTTCAGTCTTAAAAAGTTATTTCCACCCATGCTCTCAACGATGGAACGGACTCCCTGTTGCCCTCCATCCCCTCCTCTTTGTTTAAAACGAAGTTTTCCGAAGGGAAGATCAAGATCATCATGAACGACGACGAGATCCTCCATCCCCAGGTGAAAAAAATCAGCGGCCATTTTAACCGCCTCCCCACTCCGATTCATAAAAGTCACGGGTTTGGCAAGGGCGATCTTCTGAGAGTCAATCCATCCTGTTCCGTATAGGGATTTGAAACGTTTGATGCGGAATGAAATATGGTTTATTTCGGCCAGACGATCTAAGACTTGAAATCCAATATTATGCCTAGTCATACGATATCGGATTCCAGGATTTCCGAGTCCCACAATGATCTTCACGTCCGGTTATTCTTTTTCCTCCTCCTTTTCCTTTGCTTCAGCCCCCTCAGCAGCCTCTGGAACCACTGCTTCCACAACTTTCTCCTCCACCACGGGGGGCACGACCGTGGCGATGGTGAAATTAGTTTCTGAGATAATTTTTGCTTTCTCCACTTGAATATCCTGGACATGAATCGAATCGCCGATCTTTAAAGGGCTAACATCGATATCAATACTTTTCGGAATATCACCGGGGAGACACTGAATCTGGATCACTCTCCGGACCTGTTCCAGGATACCCCCCATCTTGGTTCCTTCTGGTTTTCCGATCAAATGAACAGGGATTTCCACGGTCACCATCTCATCCATGGCCACTTCATAAAAATCTGTGTGCAGGGTGATCCTTTGGAGAGGGTCAATCTGAATGTCCTTCAACATGACCACTTTACGGTCTATCTGATCACCCTTTCGGAGTTCCAGGTCAATCAAGACGTTCTCCCCTGCCTCTGTTTGAAGGGCTTTCAATAATTCTTTGGACTCGATCACCAGAGGGATGGTTTGCGACCTCGGTCCATAAAAAATACCCGGCACCAGGCCTTTTGCCCGGAGTTTTTTTGCCTTTTCCTTTCCTACCCCTTCTCTAATCTCTGCTGTCAGTATAGGCCTTTGCATGGTTCACTCCTTATCGATCGGTTTGTGTGAGTGTTTCGTGTAAGTGCATTTTGAAAATTAAAAAATTCACGGCAAACCACCGACACGATTCACAACCACTTGATTTAAATAAACAAACAACTTACTGAGTCATCCTCATAAATCCTTCGGATGGCGTCCGCCAGAAGACTGGCTATGGAGATCACTTTGATCTTTGGACAAGCCTTGGCTTCCTCTCGGAGTGGAATGGTGTCTGTGATGATCATCTCCACAATGGGCGATTCTGAAATAATCTTCACGGCATTTCCTGAGAGGACCGGATGGGTGCAGCAGGCATAGACGGATTTGGCGCCTTCCTCAATTAAAGCATAGGCCGCTCGCGCTAACGTTCCCCCGGTATCCACCAAATCATCCACCAAGAAGGCCGTCATCCCGCTTACGTCTCCGATGATGTTCATCACTTGTGAGACATTCGGAGATTCTCTTCGCTTATCAATGATTGCCAAAGAGGCGTCTAATCGTTTTGCATAGGCTCGAGCCCTTTCCACTCCCCCTGCATCCGGCGAAACAATGACGATATCGTCTTTGAGCCCCTTCAAATGCGTCAATAAAACCGGGGCGGCAAATAAGTGGTCCACTGGGATATTAAAAAAACCCTGAATCTGACCGGCGTGGAGGTCAACCGTTAAAATTCGGGAGGCCCCTGCCGTTGTAATAAGGTCTGCAACCAGCTTGGCAGAAATGGGTGCCCGAGGGAGCACTTTTCGATCCTGCCTGGCATAGCCATAGTAAGGCAATACAGCGGTGATTCTTTCTGCCGAAGCTCTTTTCAGGGCGTCGATCAGGATGAGGAGCTCCATCAGATTGTCGTTGACAGGGTAAGAAATAGACTGGATCACAAAAACATCCATCCCCCGCACGCTTTCATCGATCTCAACATGAATTTCTCCATCGCTAAAGGTGCTCACAACAGATTTCCCAAGGGGAATTCCCAGCCGGTCGCTAATCTTCTGCACTAAATCAATATTTGAATTCCCGGTGAATATTCTCAACCAACTCAAATCCTGCTTCGGATTAATGATGACCCTTTTTTTACTCATAAGACCCTCATCGCTTTCCCAAAAGGCCGCAAAGCGGACAGAGCATATAATAAAGTATGCTTTTTATGCCAGGCTCTATGCGCTATGCCTTAAATGAATGGCTGGGGTGGGAGGATTCGAACCTCCGAGTCCAGGTTCCAAAGACCTGTGTCTTACCGCTTGACGACACCCCATTCTCTTAAAAGATCCTTATTCGTAAGGAGTAAGGCGTTAGGGTTAAGGGGTTAAAACCCCTTGCGACTTTCGCCTGACGCCCTCACGGTATTTTCAGACCTAATGCTTCGAAATCCGAGCTTATCTTATTCGGGTTACCTGCTTTTCTGAATTTCCTTGTTATATTCTGCCAAAACAATAGATTCGATCATCTGCCGGGTTTGGTTATTAAGGGGGTGGGCTGTATCCCTGTAAGTTCCATCCTTCCTTTTTTTGCTTGGCATGGCCACGAACAATCCATTATTTCCATTGATGACCTTCAAATCCCTGATGACAAAACAATGATCGAGAGTGATCGCAACATAGGCCTTCAACCTCTCCTCTTGAACAGGGAATACCCTTACTTCAGTCACTTCCATAAATCCCCCCTGCTCGACACTCGATATGAGATAGGGCTTTCCATGTGCCTTACATGGCCCGGGGCCAATCAAAATACTGTTCCGAACTTCATTTAAGTAATGCTGTGCGCTTTCAGAATAACCCACCCTCTCCTTGTCACCGTTTTTTTTATCTTTTCATAAGCCCCCGTTGCACTTTTATCATCTGGGAACAGGCCGAAAACCGTTGGACCACTCCCGGTCATCACGGCCCCCAAAGCCCCTGCATCGAGAAGCATTTTTTTCATGAGACCGATCTCGGGATATGATCCCGAAACCACTCCCTCCAGATGGTTAAAAAGAATCTGAGAAATCTTCTCTGAGGTAATCAAAAACTTATGAAGATTAATATGAAATTGCTGATTTGTCAACACGAAATTTTGGTAGGCCCAACGCGTGGAAACTTCATAATTTGGGTAGATGAGTACATACCATAAGGTTGGAAGTTCTTTCTTTTTTAGTCGCTCACCAATCCCTAAACCAATCGCCGACCCCTTTAAGAAGAAAAATGGAACATCTGCTCCAATCTCCAGTCCCATTTCCACCAATTTCTTTTTAGGAAATTTCATCTCAAAAAGCTGATTCAATGCCATCAAGGTAGTCGCAGCATTACTGCTCCCGCCTCCCAGGCCGGCTCCAAGTGGGATTCTTTTTTCGATCTCAACATGGATTCCTCCCCGATAGTTTGATTCCTTCAACATCGATTGAATAGCCTTATAAACAAGGTTGCTTTTCCCAACGGGGAGGTTGGGATGATTCGTTGTAATCAGAACCCTTTTTCCTTTTTTTAAAGAGAAAAAAAGCGTGTCATGGAGACTGATCTTCTGAAGGACGGTTCTCAACTCATGGTATCCATCTTCCCGTTTCTTCAGGATTTCCAATCTGATGTTGACCTTGGCTGGAGATTCTAAATGGAGGCGCTCTGTCATATCATTTAAATTCATTCAAAGATAGGAGGAAATCCTTTACCCCATACCCTCCCCAAAGCCCCTGTTTTCAGACTGGGGATGAAGGCAATTTCAAATCTAAGGATAAAGAAAAACCCCATCCTTTAAGGCGGGGATATACTCATTATAATAGGAAACCTCATCTTTTTTTTCAAGTGATTTGTGGGGATTGTGGAGAGGGGGCGTTTAAAGAAGGGTTCGAGATGTCAATCCTCATGGAGCCGGATAGATTCCGTTGGGCATTGGTTCACACAGGCCCAGCATTCAATGCAATCCCCGGGATTGATAGGAATGGATTTGTTTTCCTTTATTTCGTAGACCTCGCTGGGGCAGATCTCAAAACAGTTTCCACACCCGTTGCATTTTTCTTCATTGATGAAAGGATGCATGACTTAAATTCAATTCTCCTTGCCTTTTTCCCGGAATTAGCCACGGCGGGCGCGGAAAGATGAACGGCATCCATCTTAAACTCCCCGAGGGAAGTTTGCTTCTGGCAGTCTTCCCTCAATATTCTTAAATAGCCTCTACGCTTTTTACTTCTGGAACTTGCTGTTTTAGAACCTTCTCCACCCCCATCTTTAAAGTCATTTGCGACATGGGGCATCCGCCGCAAGCGCCGGTTAATCTTACCTTCACGACTCCGTCCACCACCTCGATCAATTCGATATCCCCTCCATCGGCTTGAAGGGCCGGGCGGATCTTTTGTAACGCCTTTTCGACATCTTCTCTCATTCCGTTTTCACCTCCCCCATCTAATCGTTACCTTAAAATCAGAATAACATATATTTATTCTCAATAACAAATAATATTATTGATTTTAGAAGAGAGGGGAATACCTTTAATCTTTGTGGTTTCCTATGAAGAGAGGGATATTTCTGCTCACCACCCATTTCAGGCCGCCCTCTTTTTTCATTTGTGCGAAGAGATACCTTTTCAACATATCAGGGTCTTGGCAGAAATCAATATCTCCATGACATTTCGCTTGATCACAATCAAGGTCACAAGACCCCATCCCACGGTTATGATACCTTGTTTCGGCATCTCGGTAGAATTTACAGCGTCTCTGAATTATCATTTTATATACCTTCCTTCCGCAGGGTTTTGTCTTGACGGATAATATTTTTTAAAGTTTACCTATTTGTGCATTTTCAATGCCAAGCTGATATTGTTGATGAAACCCATTGATTTCAAAAGGAATAATTTAATTTTTGAATTTATTAAAAACGATGTAAAGTGCCTTTTTTTGCTCTTCGGGAGAAAACCCCGTCAGAAAGGGCATGATTTTGAGCCCGCTCTCAATATGAAGCTGATGCTTTCTGCTTCCACCATCCCCGGCATCCCTGTCTACGCCGCCTACCGGCAGGCAGGCGACAGGTAGGAATGTTGATTATTTCTAACGGGGTAAAAAGATTGTTCGGGACTATTTCATGATACGCTGAGATTATCGGGATACCCAATCCGGTATCTTGTAGGAATCCTCAGATTTAAATTTCTGTGAAAATTTTCCTAACCCATCAGGGTCGACTAAAAGGTAGTCAATGGGTGGGTCTCTATCGCTGTCTACGGCATAAGCAAATATTTTACTGTTTCCGCTTATCCTTGCAACATGCCCTCCTTCGGGGGTGTAGAATTTCTGAATGATTTTCTCCACTCCATCCACCAACGTGACCTGCATCGAATAAGGGATGAGACCTTTTAGATCAGGGATGGCCCATCCCTCATTGTTTAATTCCTGGCCTCTTGAAACGACAGGAAGGGCGAGAATCCCAGAAAGAATGAGGAAGAGGGTTGCCCAGATTCTGATTCTTTTGAGATTTTGAATCATAAAGGTTGAGGTCTATTCTCTCCCTTCCAGAAATTTTTCCGCCGCAAAGGCAGCAATCGCTCCATCACCGACAGCGGTTGCAATTTGACGTAACAATTTCTTTCTGCAATCTCCAGCAGCAAAGATCCCCTTCATTGAAGTTTCGCAGCTTTCATTGGTGAGGATGTACCCTGCTTCATCCAATTTTATCAAACCTTTCAAAAATTGGGTCCTGGGTGAAAGACCTACAAAAAGAAAGACACCTTCCGTCTTCATCTCGCTGATTTCTCCAGTTTTTACATTTTTGACGAGGACGGACTGAACCACCGATTCTCCTTTTATCTCTTTCACGACAGAGTTCCATAGTAATTTTATTTTCGGGTGTGCAAAGACTCTCTCCTGATAGATTTTTGTTCCTCGAAGGGCATCCCTCCGGTGGATGATTGTTATCTCTTTGGCAAATTTAGTGAGGAAGAGGGCTTCGGTGAGCGCCGAGTCTCCGCCCCCCACGACAATAATTTGA
>DCUS01000224.1:0-1661 GCA_002327885.1 Syntrophaceae bacterium UBA2208 | reverse complement strand
GCTTGCTCCTCCATCAAACGACTTAATTCATCTCCGGTAATTCCTTGCGGAAACCCCGAATAATTTTCAATGATCTCCGTGGTCGTCATCTGTCCTCCCAAGAGGCCGATTTCAATGAGAAGAGTATTCAATCTCGACCTGGATGCATAGAGGCCGGCGGTCAACCCCGCAGGCCCTCCCCCAATAATGATGACATCATATTCTTTCATTGTTCCCCCTTCCATCCATCCTTCTCCATAAGATGATTTCAGAATAGGATATCAGCCTCCATATTGTCAATGGACGGAGGGTATGAATCCACAGATTCTAATCAGTGACGGGCGGAGGTAACCCCTCAGTCTTTGTTCGAAGGTACCATGATCCGACAGGGATGTCGGAAAAAATCTTATAGCGGTAGCCTTCGCTTGATCCTCAAGCCAACCACATACCTTGAAAAGGAGAAAGAATCAATGACGATCGTGATCGTGACCCTACCCTATAAAAATACTACAAAATCCGCTTGATAAGATTTTTGATGACATTCCCGGCGGATCGATTGGATTCATTCCCCTAACTTCTGAGGAGATATAGCCGGAGTATGAATTCCATTGACATTTAGGGTTTGTGAAATATAGATTAAATGCTTATAATTGGGGCTCAAGGAGGAAAACATGGAAAGGACATTATCGATTGTAAAACCGGACGGGGTTCAGAAGCATTTGATCGGCGAGGTCATTAAACGTTTTGAAGATGATGGGTTAAAAGTGGTCGGGTTGAAGATGATCTCCATGGACAAGAAAGAGGCGGAGGGATTTTATTCGGTTCATCGAGGCAAACCTTTTTACGAAAGTCTGACGACCTTCATGTCCTCCGGTCCCGTGGTGGTGATGGCGCTGGAAGGGGAAGGCGCTATTTCAAAAACAAGGGAATTGATGGGTGCCACCGACCATAAACAGGCTAAAGAAGGGACATTAAGGCGCCAATATGCGACCAATATTGAGAGGAATGTGGTTCACGGATCCGATGCCCTTGAGACAGCCGCCTTTGAGATCAAATATTTCTTTAACTCTTTGGAGATGTTTGAATATTGAAGATTTCCTCAGAAAAAATCGATCTTAAGAATTTGGGTTATTCCGAACTAAATCAATTCGTTGAGCCGTTTGGAAAAGAACGTTATCGAAGCATCCAGATCATGAGATGGCTTTACCAGAAGGGGGTCCACTCTTTCGATGAAATGACCAATCTCTCCAAGAAGTTCCGTCAAGAGTTAAGCCAGGTCAGTTTTATCTCAACCCTTCCTCCTGTGCATATGGAACGGTCCGGGGATGGAACACAAAAATTTTTGTTTCAACTTGAAGATGGAAACCGAATTGAAAGCGTTCTGATTCCTGATAAGGCTCGCCTGACCCTCTGCCTTTCTACCCAGGTGGGGTGCGCTCTCGGGTGTCAATTCTGTCTGACCGGCAAAATGGGATGGAAACGGAATCTGACGGTTTCGGAAATCCTCAACCAGATTCTATCGGTTAAAACCATGCTTCCCGAGAAGACATCCATTACCAATATCGTCCTGATGGGAATGGGAGAACCCCTCGCCAATTATAAAAATGTCATGAGGGCTATTGAATTAATGGTCCACCCTGATGCCTTCAAGTTTTCATCAAGAAGGGTCACCCTTTCGACGG
>DCUS01000205.1:20463-29390 GCA_002327885.1 Syntrophaceae bacterium UBA2208 | reverse complement strand
TCTCCCGCGGAAATCCTGTCGCGTTTTTCTCTGGCAAGGAGAAATCGCCCTACCTCCTCGACCTTATAAGTTGCCTGATTGAACATCAAGCGAATGATATCTCCGCTCTTCACGGCTCCATCAAAGATCCGGCAGTGAATGACCGTTCCGCGAAACGGGTCATACTGGGCATCAAAGATCAGGGCGGCCAGCGGTCCTTCAGGGTCGCCTTTCGGCGGAGGGATTCTCTTAACAATGGCCTCCAGGATTTCTTCGATCCCAACCCCTTCTTTAGCCGAACATTTTAAATGGCTAAACGGATCCAACCCCAACTCCGAGTCAATCTGCTCGATCACCCGGTCTACATCGGCTGTGCGAAGGTCGATCTTATTGATGACCGGGATGATTTCCAGGTTATTTTCCATGGCCAGATAAAGATTGGCAATGGTCTGAGCCTGCACGCCCTGGGCAGCATCAATCAGAAGAAGGACACCTTCGCAAGAGGCCAGGGAACGAGAAACCTCATAAGAAAAGTCGACATGACCAGGCGTGTCGATCAAATTGAGGACATACTCCTGACCATCTTCGGCCTGATAGGGAAGGGCGATGGCCTGACTTTTGATGGTGATCCCCCGCTCGCGTTCGATGTCCATATTATCCAGAATCTGATCCTTGAAATTTCGTTCGTTCACCAGACCCGTATACTGAATAAAGCGGTCTGCGAGGGTGGACTTTCCGTGGTCAATATGGGCGATGATGCTGAAGTTACGTATGTTCTTCATGGAATTGCTTTAGAAATCATGGTGTTTTCTCAAAGTGGTTTTAAGGAATAGAGGAACCTCTCGGAGAAGTCAAACAAAGCAATTATAACCTATTTTAAACGATTTTCCCTTCCTGTCATTCTGAGGAGTCCGGCCATGGCGAGACGACGAAGAATCCTGAAGTATTTTCGCCGAGAATGATTTCTCTGAATCGAGCGGGGGATAAAGATCCGATTTTTTCGATCGGATGAGATTTATTTACTTAAACCTTAATACGACTTTGACAGAACCCTGGGACGGCTCGGGTTCCTGTGCTAATCCTCAGAGTCGACCTTCTCATCCATCTCAGGGAGCCAGGTCTGGATAATTTCTGTGATCCGTTTTGCCTGCTTGGCAGATGAAATATTGAATTTTGACTGGGGTATATACTTTCCGCTCCGTTTTTGATAGCGGACTACTCGGATCTTCTTGGGTCCGAATCCGCCGGTTTTCTTATCAAGATCCTGGTACATAAACATGATCGTGGACCAGGCTCCGCTGGTGAGAACTTCCTTCCTTACCTGCTTGACCAGCTGTTGTCCATTCTCATCCTTCCAGTCTATGCTAATTTCATCAATTGTCTCTGCCATTTCTCCTCCGTTACAAAGTTATTATTCTGGACCGCCCTGGGTTCAGTCGCCCAAAATAGGCACGAACGTTTTTTCTTATACGGGTATGAGGTCACCATGGATTGGGAATAAAATCTCTTATAAGATAAAAATCATTGAAAGAAAAGACACCGGGCATCAGAAATCACACTATCCCCTGCTTTCGCTACCATGAAAACTCTAATGGGATTGAAAATGATCGTATTCCGTGTTATTTTTTAATCCGATCTATTTCAATCCCTTCCGAGCGTTTCTCCCAAGGCGGTGATCTCTTAAATTTCCAAAAGATCATTCCTGAGATTCGTGTGAGGTTTTTCTGGGGAAAGCTTGCCCCTCTGAAATCAAACGGGAGGTTTTGTTGGATGAAAGGAAAGGAATACGATGAAACTCGGTCTTGTAGGTTTTCCTCAGGTAGGTAAGCGAACACTCTTTCGGCTATTGACCGGCAAAGAGCCAAATTCAGAAGGCAAAAAAAGGAACGGTTTGGGGTTGGCGAAGGTGCGGGACGCACGCTTCGATCGCCTTGTGGAGATTTACACTCCGCGTCAGGAAACCCCTGCCCATATTGAATTTTTGCTTCTCCCTGACTTAGACCTGGAGGCCTCCCGGAATGAACAGAGCCTGCGGAGTCTGGAACAAGTCGATGTCATCTGTCACCTTGTTCGAACTTTTCAGGACGATACAATCTTCCATATTCATGGCACTGTTGACGCTTGTCGTGATATCCTGCTCTTTAACGAAGAGCTGCAACTGAACGATCTTCTTTTTATTGAAAAGCGCCTTGAGCGGTTGGAAAAAGAATATAACAAGAAAAGAGACATTCAAAAAGTGGCCATGGAAGCGGATCTTCTTACTCGCATGAAAACCCACCTTGAAACCGGCCGTTTCTTGAAAAGCCTCTCCCTGACAGAAATCGGAGAGAAACTCGTCGCCAGCTACCCCCTGCTGACACGCAAAGCGGTGATCATCATTCTCAACGTCGGAGAGCTGGAAGTGGGCGATCAAGAACTAATCAGTCAATTAAAAGCGACCTTTCATGAGCAGGACTTCCGTTGGATTTCGGTTTCTGCCAAGATTGAAAAGGAACTTTGCCAGCTCGATGCGGCGGAGCGTCAGAGTTTTCTTGAAGAGCTTCAACTCGATCAGCCAGCCCTGGACAGGTTGACCATGCTTTGCTACAAAACCCTTGGCTTGATCTCGTTTTTTACTGTTGGATCGGATGAGGTACGGGCCTGGACAAACCGGCAAGGGAGCCTTGCCCCCCAGGCGGCAGGGGTTATCCACTCCGACTTCGAGCGCGGGTTCATCCGGGCAGAGGTGATGAAATATAAAGACTTGATTAAGCTTGGAAGTGAGCAGAGGGTCAGAGAGGTGGGGAAATATATGCAGAAGGGCAGGGACTATGTTGTTGAAGACGGCGATATCATCAATTTTCTTTTTAATATCTGAAAATCGCCAACCATTCATTACGCCCCTGCCTCAACCCGGATTTATTCCCTATTAGAATGGCTGCGCTAAACCCGTAAAAATCCCGACCGGCCGTGTCCTGTAAGCTTGCGCCCTTTGGGCGCTTTTTCTGCACCTGTAAGGTTAAGCTGGTTCACATGGAATCGGATATATGAAATCCATCACAGAAAAAAGGGGCGTGGTTAGAGGTGAATATAGGAGGATCTCTTCTCAGAATTGAGGCAATAACCGGGTGTCTTTTGAATTCCTTGTCCAAAAATTGTCGGATCAATGGCCTGTTCCACCCTTTCGGATGATTGAAACTCGTGTAAAGGGAAAGGTCCCCCTCATAAAAGATTTTTGTTTCCATCTGTTGGGCTTCGGGCCCATAGATCGGCATATTGAAGATCGCAAGATTCAAGAAGCCGATGCAGTCATGATGTTTCGTGACAAACTCGAGGGTCCTTCGCGCTTCTGTTATACCCTCCGGAGGAGTTCCAAAAAGAAGATAGACATAAGTGGCAATCCCAGCCTTTTTCAGGTTCTTTAAGGCTGACGAAGCCTCCTCAAGATGAATCCCTTTTTGCAGAGCGTCGAGCACCCTCTGGTCTCCTGATTCCAGACCGAGTTTTACCATCACGCATCCTGAGCGCTTCAGTGCCAAGCAGAAATCCGGGTCAGCGAGATGCCGGGTCATCCTGACAAAGCCATACCATGGGGCACCGGGAGGGTGTCCGGCAATTGATTTCATTAGTGACGGACTGATCGCGTTATCCAGTAAATGGATGAGAACCGGTCTGTGTTTACCAACCAGGTGATGAAGATCGAGAATCGCCTGCTCAACCGGAATAGCAATATAAGGATTTCCCTCGGCCCTTTCCGGACAAAATGAACACCTATTCCAGTAACATCCACTCGAGGAACTGTAGGGAAGAATTTGTCCGGGGGCAAAGTAATCTTTCATGGGTAGAGAGTCATAATTCGGTCTCTCATGATCCTCTCCAACCCGCCTCTTCCTGCACCCCTTTAATCCTTTTTCGCCGATGAGTGAAAGTAAAGGAACTTCTCCTGGTCCAGCCACAAGATGGTCCACCAGCCCCTTGAAGGGATTTTGCCAATGAGGCCTTTTCATCCACGAAGTTACCAGCCCTCCACCCAAAACCAATTTTACTCCGAGCCATTCCCGTCTGAGAAAACCGATCATCGCGAACGTACATAGGGCCTGGCTTAAATAATTGAGCGAAAATCCAATCAAGGAAGGCTGTTCTTTTTCTAAAAGCTCAGTGAGCCGTTTTCTAAAATAAGGATAAAAAGGATTATCCTCCGGATTTTCCGCGGCCCTGACAAGATCTTTGCTCCTTGCCGGAGAAAGTTCTTCATGCTCATAATTCGCCAGACCGAGGCGCACGTGACTGGATTGCGCCGTCATTTCAAGAAGACGATTAAGATCCTTGACGGCCCGGCGGTAACGGCCATCGTCCTGGTAAGCATTCCAATGGTTCAATGAGGCGAGATGTCTAACGAGATGACGGGATGCGCGGAAGGTCCATGTATCCAATGATACTGGGGGAGTGTTTAGCAGGTCGAGAAGACCTTCTAAATTCGCGTCCAAAACCCTGTATTTTATTCCGTGCTGATTCAGGATACCACAGAGTTTTGCTATACCCGCTGGAGGTTCAGACGGCTTAGCAACAGGAGGATAGATGAGAATCATGTCAATTTTATATAGGGGGCGCTCACATTATGCAAGATGTTTCGGACAATTCATTTTGTTTGACAATATATCACTTCTTTTTAAGGTATGCTCCAATGCGGATATTTTTTATGAATCAATTCAAGCCTTAAACTCCAGTCAGTTATGGAACTGTCATTCCCGCGAAAGGGGATATCCAAATTGAAAAGAGGGGATTCCGGATCAAGTCCGGAATGACAATATTGTAAAGTCATTGCTGAAACGCTATAGTGGACGACATAAATAAGTTGACATTAACCATATGTTATTGCGAACAAAGTGAAGCAATCTCAAGGGATTGCCACGTCGCTTTGCTCCTCGCAATGACTACTTTTCAGGGTCGTTCACTATACATTAGCGCACCAGATGATATCGTCGAATATCCGGTTCAGCGGCGACAAGGTCAGGCAGCTTGGTAAGGGCCTCTTTAAAGTGTTTTGTGGCAAAGTGGGATTCGAGAGCGGTGTTGCTCTGCCACTCCTCTATCAAAGTGAAGTCGGTCGGGTCTTCGTTGTTTTGCAGCAGCTCATAGCCCAGACAGCCGGGCTCTTTGCGAGTAGGCTCAACCAGGGAGGTCAAAACCGAAAGCAGCTCATCCACCTTATTAGGCCGTGCTATAATCCTTGCAACCACCCTCAATGTCCCTTCAGCCATTCTTTATCTCCCTTCTTTTATTTGTTCTCAAAAGCTTTTTAGGATTTTTCTATAACTCAATGAGACTCCGGATTACTTCCATGTTTTTTAAGTCTTCCACCGTGTCTTTTCTTGGCGTCTCCATGATTCCCGGGAGGACTCTTAGTAAAGGATGATTGACCAAAGATCTAAACCCTTCCAATCCAATATATCCCTCCCCGATGTGCCAGTGCCGATCTTTTCTTGATCCGAGAGGAGTCTTTGAATCATTGAGATGAAGAAGATGAAGCCTTCTCAAGCCGATGGATTGATCAAAAGCCTCAAGCGTCCTCTCGATTCCGTCTTTATTCGAGAGATCATAACCTGCCTCAAAAGAATGGGCCGTATCAAGACAGACTCCCATTCTTTGATGGTCGTTTACCTTTTCAAGAATTCTTTTGATCTGATCAAAGGTATATCCAATCTCCGTCCCTTGTCCTGCTGTATTTTCCAAAAGGAGGGTGATGTCGTTCTTCACCTCTTCAAAGGCTTGGTCAATTCCCTGTGAAACAGCTTCGATTGCTTCATCTTCTGATGACTCCATTCGATGACCGATATGGATGATCAGGTATTGGGCTCCCAATTGCTCCGCCCTTTGAAGGTCCGCGGCAATGGATTGGATCGACCGTTTATAGAATTTTGATTTGAAAGAGGCAACGTTGGGGAGATAGGGCATATGGAGAAAGACTGGGGAGAGGGTAGAGGATTGAATGGAGGACCGGAATGCTTTTACCTCCGTCTCATTCAAAGGAGAATATTTCCATCCTCTGGGGTTCCGGGAGAAAAATTGAATGGTGTCACACCCCCTCGCCGTGGCTCTTTCAACCACCTTTGAAAACCCTCCGGCGATGGAGATATGAAACCCGAACCGCATCGATACCCCTTGATGTAACATTGCGCTAAGGTTACAATTAATTATGTAAATCCATTCAAGATTGTCAATAAGAATTTGAGCGGGAAAGTTCGATTTTTTGCTTGACAAAAGCAAGCATTTGGTTTAGGAATGAGGCGTTCAAATTAAAAAATTCACAAATTCTTAACTTCCCTTTTCAGTTTGAGTTAAGGGATTTAACGTTATGTTTCTCAATGTCTCCTTGTACATTTGCCTGGTCATTTTTTTAGTTGGCCTGATCTATAAGGTATCGACCTGGTTCCGATATAAAATCGGTATCGGGGCAGAAGAGATTTCTCCCTCCACGAGGTTTTTTTCCGCCATCAAAGGAGTCCTTTCAACACTTTTCAGCATCAAAATTCTGACCTTTATGAAAGTTCTTATCCTTGACGTTCTCCTCCAATTCAGGATTTTTAGGGAGGACTTTCTCCGATGGGTTATGCACATTTTTATCTACGGCGGTTTCATGCTTCTTCTCCTGATGCATGCCCTGGATAAAACCATCACTGTTGCCATATGGAAGGACTATTATTCCACGGTCAACCCTTTTATGTTCTTAAGAAACTTATTCGGTGTTCTCGTCATCATTGGAGTGCTCATTGCGATTTATCGCCGGTTCATTTTGAAGGTGCCGCGCCTCTTTTCGAATGCCATGGACGTTTACGCCATACTCATTGTGGCGGTCATCATGTTTTCTGGGTTCTTTTTAGAGGCCTCCAAAATGATCGCCTATTCCGATTACAAGAGGATGGTGGATGAATATTCTGGTTTAAGCGACCCAGAAGAACTTAAATCTCTGGAGGCCTATTGGGTGAAGGAATTTGGGACGGTTTCTCCCAATTTAAAAGCGCCCTTTGACGGAAAGATATTAGCCAAGGGGAAGGAATTGCATGAGTCAAGTTGCACGGGATGCCATGTCCGGCCCCAATGGGCCTTTACCAGTTATGGAGTGGCCAAAATTATTAGCCCCATTGGCCTCGGCATTGACCGAGCTCAACTCCCCCGTGTGCTTTGGTATATCCATATATTAGCCTGTTTCATCGGGCTGGCTTATCTTCCCTTCAGCAAAATGTTCCATATCTTTGCCAGTTCTGTCAGCCTCCTTGCCAATGGAGTGATTGGAAAAGAGAAATTATCTCCGGCGAACAGCGCCACTCTTCAAGCCATGGAACTGGACGCCTGTACCCATTGCGGAACTTGCAGTTTGAGATGCTCGGTGATCATGGCTTTTGAAGAGATCTCGAATATGAATATTTTCCCTTCTGAAAAGATCGGCTCCATCAAAGCTCTTGCCAGTGGAAAGGCGTTGAGCTCAAAAGAAATGAGGCATCTCCAAGAGGGCGTTTATCTTTGTTCCAATTGCTATCGTTGCACGGTGGTCTGTCCAGCGGGAATCAATCTCCAAAATTTATGGTTTCATGTAAGAGAAACTCTTCTCCGGGAGGGATATCCAGAATTTCTCGTTCTCTCTCCTCTTTCTTTTTACCGAGGATTGATGAAGGAAGAAACCGTTCTAAAAGACTATGAGAAGCCCTTGACCTATGCAAGAGAGGCGATTGCAGCACAATGTGATTTAATGAAAAAGAAGGATAAGGTGTTGGCGCTCACCCCTCCAGACAGGAAATTGCAAAGCGGCCTCAACCTTTCTGCTCAGGCCAAGACCTTTTCGGCTTGCTTTAGCTGTCAGACCTGTACGACGGTTTGCCCTGTTGTGGGAAACTATGAAAATCCTCAGGAAGCCCTGGGGCTACTCCCCCACCAAATTATGCATGCCGCCGGCTTGGGGTTGAGGGATCTTGCCTTTGGGTCAAATATGCTGTGGGATTGTTTGACCTGCTATCAGTGTCAAGAACAATGTCCACAAGGAGTCCACGTTACGGATGTGCTCTACGAACTTAAAAATTTAGCGGTCAAACAGGTCAGGGAAAAGATCCTGGAGCCCGTAGAAAGAAAATGATGGAATTCGCATTGTTTCTCGGTTGTACCATTCCAGCGCGTCTCAACCAGTACGAATCTTCCTCCAGAGCCGTTCTCGAGAAACTCGGGGTGGGATTAATCGATATCAGAGAATTTAACTGCTGCGGATACCCCTTGCGAAATATTGACTTTAAGATTTTCCTCCTTTCTTCAGCGAGAAATCTGGCCCTGGCTGAAAAGAAAAATCTGAATGTGATGACCTTGTGCAAGTGTTGTTATGGCAGCCTCAAAAAAGCAGACTTTCTCATGAAGGAGAATGCTTCTTTAAGGAAGGAAGTGAATGCGACACTCGAGAAAGAAGGCCTGAAGGTTGAGGGAGGGACCGAGATCAAACATCTCCTTTCTGTTCTCTATAAAGATATAGGGATTGAAACGATTAAAGGGAAAGTGGATAGGACCTTTAAAAGGCTTAGGATGGCCACCCATTATGGATGTCACGCTTTACGCCCCAGTCAGGTTGTGGAATTTGATAATGCCGTGGCGCCGTCTCTCTTTGATCAATTGGTTGAAGTGACGGGCGCTGAAAGCATTGAGTGGCCCATGAAACTTGAATGTTGCGGCGCTCCGTTGTGGGGAATCAATGATAGTCTCTCCATGGATTTGACATTAAAAAAACTGAACGATGGAAAAACATCGGGGGCGGATTATCTCTGCGCAGCCTGTCCATACTGCCATATTCAGTTCGATCAGGTTCAAAAGAGGATCCTTTCTCAAAGGAATGTGAACCATCCTCTTCCATCCATTCTCTACACACAGCTTCTCGGCCTGAGCCTGGGCGTCGATAAAAAGAGCTTGGGACTGGAGATGAATGAAATTCCAAT